>NZ_JBALMS010000160.1:0-8203 GCF_036962205.1 Bacillus sp. JJ664
GAATACTTAATATCCATGTTGTGATCCACCATTTTTTCGGTTGTTTTTTAATTAATAGATATACAACATATATGACAAAGTACGTAATAGCAAAATTTACCCAAAAACCAATAATCTCATCCTTCATCCAACTATTAAAGGATTGTACGGTTAGTCCATATTTCGTAGAAAGTTTAAAACGATATAAGTCTAGTGGTAATGTGATGATATAAGTTAAGACCGAAACAAAAAAGAAATAGAGAAATACTTGAATAAAGTGAAATCGAGTTAGCTTCTTTAATGATTCTCCTAATTTCCCAATAAACCCACTTAACAATAAAAGCGTAAGAACGATCCAATCTAATGGTATGCTAATAAAATACAAAACATTTTTAAGCGTACTATAACTTGTACTAATGTTAGCCTCTTTATGGTCCATAAATGTATTTGGATCAACGAATGTACCTTTGTATTTTGCTGGCAAGTTAGAATCTGTGAAAACATAAAAGTATAATAATACAAAAATGATATATGCGAGATAGCCAATCAAAATAAACTTTGATGCTTTTAATTTCTTCGACTGTTTCATGTAATCCCCCCACTTCTATATTATCAATTTTGTCCAAAATTTTAGAACAAAAAATCATAATTAACTCTCTCTATTTCATTTTATGAAATCACACCACTTGTATGTATGCTTTCCAATAAAAAAAGTACAACCTTAATCAGGAAGTACCTTTTCAAATTAAATATTTATGATTGTATGATTGAATCCTTTAATGCTCTTCTTAAAATTTTACCAGTTGCATTCTTTGGAAGCTCTGTAATAAACTCAATAGATTTTGGAACTTTATATTTTGCTAAGTGCGCCCTGCAATACTCCACTAATGTTTCTTCACTTAATGATGGATTTTTAGAAACAACATAAGCTTTTACACTCTCTCCAAAGTTATCATCAGGTAAACCAATGACTGCACATTCTACAATCTCAGGATGATTGTAAAGGATCTCTTCTACTTCACGTGGATAAACGTTAAATCCACCAACAATAATCATTTCTTTTTTACGGTCTACGATGAAGAAGTAACCATCTTCATCTCTGCGTGCTAAATCACCAGTGTATAACCAACCATCACGAATTGTCATTGCCGTTTCTTCTGGCATATTATAGTAACCCTTCATGATATTAGGACCACGTGCAATTAATTCGCCAACTACACCAACTGGAACTTCTTCTCCAAGCTCATTGACGATTTTATTTTCTACGTTGCTAATATTCGTGCCGATTGAACCAGCTTTTCGTGGACGATCTAAAGGATTAAATGTCGTTACAGGTGAAGCTTCAGATAAACCATAACCCTCTGAAATCATTACGTTAAATTTCTTTTCGAAGTTCTCTAATAATGCCACTGGCAATGATGAGCCTCCAGAAATACATAAACGAATAGACTCAAAATCTTCAATTTTTCCTTCCGGATATTGGTAAAGGAAATTATACATTGTTGGAACGCCAGCAAATACAGTTGCTTTTTGCGTTCGAATGATATTAAATATTTCACTTGGGCTAAACTTCGGAATTAGTATAACAGTTGCTCCATACATTAGTGGCGCATTTAACGCTACAGTTAGACAGAAAACATGGAATGCTGGTAGCGTTGCAATTACCTTTTCATTGCTAGTAAATCCTAAGAAATGACCTGCATCCATCGCATTAGAATATAAATTCGTATGAGTCAGCATCGCACCTTTTGGTTTACCTGTAGTACCTGAAGTGTATAAAATGACTGCTAAATCATCTTCATGTAGTTTAGGTCCTTCGAATGTTACATCTCCAAGGCCAACTACGTTTGTAAACGATTTCAATTTATTGTCTGAAAATTCATAAGGATGTTCTTGCTTTGTTTCACAAATAATGTAGTGTTCAATGTTAGGAAGAATAGGTGAAGCTTTTTCAACTAGTGGAAGAAATAAATCTAATGTAATGACAGCTTTTGCATCACCATTTGTTAGAATATAAATTAATTCGTCTGGTGAATATAGAGGATTAACTGGTATGACAGCCGCTCCTGCTTTTAATGCACCATATAGTGCAATAATAAAATGTGGGGAATTACCAACAATTAATGCGACTTTATCCCCTTTTTCAATTCCTAATTTTGAAAGACCACTAGCAAACTTTGTTATGTATGTATTCAATTGTGCATAGCTAAATGATTGCCCTTCAAAATTTACAGCAGTATGTTCAGGATGTTTTAATGCAGTTTGTGAAAGCGTATGAACTAAATTCAAGAAATTACCTCCTTTTTAAAAATAATTTAAAATATTCTAAATATATTATATTGCTAGAAAACATTTCTGACAAGATAGAAATATTACTTGTTTAAAAGCAATAAAAAAAAGAGTGGAGTTCCACTCTTTTTAAACGAATAGGCTCAAAAATTCCTCTTTCGTTACATTTCCAAAATAATAACTTAAATTGACATCTTGCAATTTACGTTCAATTTCTTGATGATCAAATTTTGTACCAACTAGCGTTTGCTCTAACTCTGACACGTCACCTACACCGAAGAAGTCACCATAAATTTTAACAGTCTCAATGAAGCCTTTATTTACTTCTAAGCGAATATCAACTTGTCCTGCAGCAAATCTTTTACTTTGTTGAATATTACATTTAGGAGATTTTCCATAATTCCAATCCCATGAACGATATCTGTTATCTGCTAGCTCTTTAATATTTTTAATATCTTCATCAGACCATTCATATCGCTCAATTGAACCGTGTTCTTTAAAGATAGATTGTAATAATAAATCTTTAAATTGTTCAATTGTTAAATCTTCTTTCAGAAATTCTTTAATATTAGCTACTCTACTTCTGATTGATTTAATGCCTTTTGATTGAATTTTATCAAGCTTTACATTCAATGCATTGACAACTTCGTCTATATTACTATTAAAAAGTAATGTCCCATGACTAAACATTCTACCTTTAGTTGAGAACTGTGCATTTCCAGATATTTTTCTACCCTCTGCTAAGATATCATTGCGTCCACTTAGCTCTGCATTCACTCCAAGTTCTTTAAGTGCTTCGATTACTGGCTCTGTAAACTTTCTAAAGTTATGAAAACTATCACCATCATCCTTCGTAATAAAACTGAAGTTTAAATTACCTAAATCATGATATACCGCTCCACCACCAGATAATCTTCTGACAACATGTATATTATGATCATTTACATATGCTGCATTTATTTCTTCAGCCGTATTTTGATTCTTCCCAATAATGATAGATGGTTCATTAATATAAAATAAAAAGTATGTATTTTCGGAATTTAAATGCTTTAAAGCATATTCTTCCATTGCTAAGTTTAACGTTGGATCTGTAATTCCTCTATTATCTAAAAAAAGCATGTGAGTCCTCCTATATTAAATTGATTTCCATTCAAATCCTGTATAAGCAGTCTGGATAGGACCATTATAATACTTTTTTGCCTCATCTATTAAATGATTTGTATTTCCACTATGAGGTAAATGCGATAAAAGCAATTGTCTTACATTTGAATGTTGTGCAATTCTCGCTACTTCTTTACTATTCATATGTCCTGCATTTGTGCCATCCTGATTTTCATACATATTGCAGTCACAAATAAGTAAATCTGCATCGCTAGAAAAAGGAATAAATTCTTCCATATAACTCGAATCTGCAGTATAAACAACTGTACTATCTGCTGTTTCAATTCTCATCGCAAAACAATCTACAGGATGCTTTGTTTTTAAAAATGTAATTGTAAATGGTCCTAAGTTTAGTACTTCATTAGGGTTATACTCATATCCTATCGTAGCTTGCTTATTCGATAATGTTTTAAATTTTTCTTGATCAAGTCCATGTCCGTAAATTGGTAATGCATAACCATCATTTGCGGCATTGATAATTTTATAGTATTGTAGTACGCCAATATCAGCTATATGATCGTGATGATAATGCGAAATAACTACACAATTTATACTTTTTAAGTCTATGTAATTTTGCAAGCTTGCTAAAGCGCCAGAGCCACAATCTACTAATAGTGAGAAATTTTTCTCCTGAAATAAATAGCACGATGTCGCTTCTCCTTTTTCAGGATAACCGCCCCAAAAACCAATCACAGTTACTTTCATGAAATGTTTCACTCCTTCGATTTTATTATACCTTGGATAAATTACTTTATTAGTTTTATGAAAGATTAGGCATTTATATTATTTTTAAAATTGTACTAATACAGATTGACATTTAATACATTGTAGTAATACAATGCTAATAAGATAACTCAAAGGAGTGGGTAGCGTGCTTATTAAAATGTCAGAATTTTTAAAACTTTTACCTAAGAAAAAATGTTTACAATGTAATTCGACGATTGAAGAGCAACATGATTGCTACAGTAATAATTGTTCTAACTGTTTAAAAAATAGCTTCTAAAATAGAAAGAGCAGTCGAAAGTTGATTCAAGTTGCACTACTTAAATCAACTTATAGACTGCTCTGTTTCTTATCAATAACTTTGAACTACTTCTTTTTGACCACTAAATAAATATTGAATCGTATCTTTTACTGCTTTCTCACCTTGATCTATACAATCTGGTAAGCCTGAACCATAAAATGAACAGCCTATAACAGATACACCAGGCATTTCATTTTGTAAGTAATGCTGCATATGTTTCGTACGTTCTTGATGATTAATTGTGTATTGAGGCATTGCTTCTTTCCATCTTGAGACTACAAAAAACTCTGGCTCTTCTGAGATGTCCATTGTTTTCCTTAAATCATCTAAAACGATTTTAACTAACTCATCATCAGTTTGATCTACAATATCTTGATGATTTGGTCGTCCTACGTAACAACGAAGCAATACTTTCCCTTTCGGACAAGCATGTGGCCATTTTTTATGTGTCCAGGTACATGCCGTAATATTATAGTCGCTATTTCTTGAAACAACAAAACCTGTACCATTTATATCGTTTTTTATTGCACTTTCAGGAAAGGCAATTGCAACATTGGCTACAGAAGTTGAAGGAACTTTTCGGAATGGCTCAAAAACAGTATCTTCATTAAATAAATCTGGAATCACTCGATGTGGAAGTGCAACAATAATTGAATCTGCTTCGATTATAGATTGATTACTTAACGTAATTTCATATACATTATTCTTTTTATCAATCTTTATGGCTTGTACACCCTTTAAAATCTCATTTTGATCAAGCTCTTGTTCAATTCTTTCTACAATCGTTTCTAGACCCGTACTTACAGTCTGGAAAATTCCTTTTCTAGGACCTTTTGATTTTTTAACTGGCATTTCTTTTTTCATACCACGAACAATGCTTTGATACTTTTGCTCAAGATGAAAAAACTGAGGGAAAGTCGCCATTAAACTCATCTTATCAATATCACCTGAGTAAATACCTGATAAAAGTGGTTCAATTAAGTTTTCAACTACTTCATTTCCCAACCTTCTTCTAAAAAAAGCACCTAAAGACATGTCGCCTTCAACTTGAGTTTTTGGAAGTACAAAATCAAGTCCAGCTCGTACTTTTCCTGCTGGCGAAAAAAGTCCAGAGAATAAGAATGGTTTTATTTGGGTTGGAATTCCCATATTTGAACCTTCTGGCATTCCATACAGTTGATTATTTACCAATACATAGGCTTTACCTGCCGTATTATGAACAATTTGATTTTGGATACCAAGATTTTCTGCAAGGCGATATGCGCTTTTTTTTCTAGCTAAAAACGAATCTGGCCCTCGCTCTATGACAAAACCATTTTTTCTAACTGTTTGTATTTTCCCACCAAGCTTCGTTGATGCTTCTATTAACTGAATATCAACTGGAAGGTTTTGTTTTTTTTGCTCTTGTTTCAAATAGTAGGCAGCTGTCAGACCAGTAATTCCTCCGCCTAAAATGACAACCTTCTTTTTCATCTGTAGTCCTCCTATTTAGAAAACACTATTTATTGTTCATTCCACTTTCTTAAAACAACCGTACTTAACCCACTAATAAATAACGGATCAGTATTTGGCATTGGTGGACGAACATATCTTTTTTGTATTTTCTCTGTTACATACTTACATTCTATATCATTATCATAAAGTACTTCTAAGTGCTCACTTACAAATCCTAGAGGTAAATACACATACGTATCAAAATCATATTTTTCATCTAATTCATGTGTTAAGTCTTGTACATCAGGTCCAAGCCATGGTTCAGGTGTATTACCAGCACTTTGCCAGCCAAGAAAATAATGTCTAATGCCTGCCTGTGCTACAACCAACTCAGCTGTTTGCTTTAATTGCTCTGGATATGGATCGCCATAAGTAAGAATTTTTTCTGGTAAACTATGTGCTGAGAAAATAAAAGCAGTTTTTTCTCGTTCATGATCATTCATAGGTTCCAGAATTTCTTCAACTTCTCGAACCCAATATTGAATAAATCTCTCTTCTCTATACCAATCATCTACATGCGTAATGATTGGCCCATCGATCTTTTCTGAATGATTAGTAGCTCGTTCATTATAAGATTTTACACTGAATGTAGAATAATGAGGAGCAAGTACAATACTAATGGCTTTTGTAATTCCATCATTTTTCATTTGGTCAACAGCATCTTCAATGAATGGTTCAATATGCTTTAAACCAAGATACAATTTAAATTCTACTTTATCCTGTATTTCATTTAGATCGCTTTCTAAAGCTTTCCCTTGTTCTAACGTTATTTTAGCTAATGGAGAAATTCCACCGATAGATCGATAACGATCAGTTAGGTCCTCTAACATTTCAGGGGTAGGCTTTCTCCCTCTACGAATATCTGTATAATATCGTTCAATATCTGATTCTTTATATGGCGTGCCGTATGCCATAACTAATAAACCAATTTTCTCTTTCATGTCATCACCATAGTCCTTTATTTTAAACTTGTACCCTCGAAGAATACTCATGTACAAAGCTAGTTAAACGTTTAAGAGTATCTGGATTTACTTCTGGGAATACCCCGTGACCCAAGTTAAAGATATGAGCTGGATTTGCCATGCCCTCATCAAGTATTTCCTTCGCACGAGCTTCAATTACTTCCCATGGAGCTAATAAGAATGATGGATCTAGATTTCCTTGAAGCGTTTTTGTAATTCCAAGTGAACGTGCTTCTGTGATAGAAGTTCTCCAATCTAAACCAATTACATTTATAGGAAGCTCATTCCATTCATGGATTAAATGACTTGCTCCAACACCATACATAATTGTTGGGATATTGAAGGTTTTTAGTGCAGTAAAGATTTTCTCCATACAAGGTTTAATATAAACACGATAGTCTGCTGCATTTAATGCGCCAACCCATGAATCAAATAATTGAATTGCACTAGCTCCAGCATCAACTTGAGCTTTTACATATTTAATTGTCATATCTGCTAAATGATCCATTAAAGCAAACCACGCTTCAGACTCTGCATACATAAACGATTTGGTTTTATTATAGTTTCTAGAAGGTCTTCCTTCGATCATATAGCTTGCAACCGTAAATGGTGCGCCTGCAAACCCAATTAACGGTACTGAAAGCATTTCTGTTGTAAGTAATTTAATCGTGTCAAAGATGTAAGGTAATTGCTCTTCTGGATGAATGTCAGTTAACTTTTTCACATCTTCTAAAGAACGGATTGGATTGCTAATAACCGGACCGACACCTGATTGAATCTCCACATCTACGCCAATCGCTGGCAGTGGCGACATAATATCCTTATATAGAATTGCAGCATCTACATTATATTGATTTACTGGAAGCGCTGTTACATAAGCGCATAATTCTGGTTGATGAGTAATTTCAAATAATGAGTATTTTTCTTTA
Organism: Bacillus sp. JJ664; assembly: GCF_036962205.1. Lineage (NCBI taxonomy): Bacteria > Bacillati > Bacillota > Bacilli > Caryophanales > Bacillaceae > Bacillus > Bacillus sp. JJ664. The sequence continues at coordinate 7,839 of NZ_JBALMS010000160.1, forward strand.
ATCTTTCGATATTCTGGCTGAGAACGTCCTGCTTGTCTCATATACCAAACTGGTGTATGCGTTACTGATTCTCCTCTTGCCGCTCTTAGAAATGTATCGTTAAAATCTTTTTTCATCCTCAAAAGTCTCCCTTTCACTTTTCCAAACTCTACTATTAAATATACTGATTGGACCTTGAATTGTATATATAACTTGACTAATGACACATAATGTTCACTTAATTTACATTTTTTATCAATTGCTAGGTCGATTGAACTATTTGTCTTTTCCCATAAAAAATTATATCAAAATATAACGTAAATATCGAATAATAAACTATATAATTTTTATCATTTAATAATTATTATAATTAACTTCCCATATAT
>NZ_JBALMS010000161.1:0-7468 GCF_036962205.1 Bacillus sp. JJ664
TAAATAAAAAAGCAGCCAATGGCTGCTCTTTATGCTCAACTAACGCGCCAGTTAGTTGTATAAGACTATTAAAATTTGTAACTTTAATTAATAACATATGCATGTTTGGTAATACATTTATATTAATCTAAAGGTTTCCAATTTTTATCTTTTTCATATTTTGTTAATGGCGGAATATGTGAAGGAAATAATGTTTTAGAGGCTCTGCCTATTTCAATAAAATTCTTTTGAGCTTCTACTAGTGTTTCTTGATTAGCACCTCTACTTGTATAAGGCTTATCCTCCTGGATGTCATCGTCCATCCACATACAGACTTGACATGATTCATATTCATTCCGCTCCGTTAATGATTTATACCCACAACACGGACAAGTATGCTTTTTCATGTATTACTCCTATTAATAATATTTTTATCTTTATATTTTATCATTTCTTACAACTAAACTGTCATTAGTACAAAAAAAATCGACTATTCAGCCGATCATGTTGTTCAACTAAAGCGCCAGTTAGCTTAACAAGTAAACACTAATTTTTAACTATTTTGTTCTCTGTTCCATTTACAATTCTCTTTATATTTTGTCGATGTAGAATGATTATTGATACGCTTATTAGTAGAGAAAAGGCAATGAGAACTTTATCTTCAAATATAAGACTGTAAATGAATAATGCTATACTGGCCAACATTGAACTTAGTGATACATACTTAGTAAATAGCAAAGATAAAACAAACACAACAAAACCAACAAAAACACCTAAAGGAGTCAAAAATAGGAAAACTCCAGTTGCTGTCGCAACAGCCTTTCCACCTTTAAAACTAGCAAAAACAGAAAATATGTGCCCTAATATGGCTAATAAACCACATACAATAGGATTAACTGTAGAACCAAGTATTAGGGGAAGTAAACAAGCAAATGTACCTTTTAATATATCAGCAATTGCAACAATTACTCCTGCTTTTATGCCTAAAACTCTATAAGCATTAGTTGCACCAAGATTACCACTACCGTAATTACGTATATCTTTTTTATAAAACATTTTACCGATTAATAAAGCAAATGAGATTGATCCAATTAAATAACTTAGAATCAAAGTTAAAATGTTCAAAGTATTATCTCCTTACATAGTTTGTTAAGTAAGTATTTCTATTTATTGCATTTGATTTCCTTCGTCTTTCCCAATTCACCTGCTTCTTCAACTAAACGGCCAATAGTACAATAAAAAAATAGACTGCCGTAGCAGCCTATCCAGTTGAAGAATACTCAACATATCTAATTTACAACATCCTTTGTAAATCTCTCATACTTAAAAAGTATCAATTCTGGTGAAAGTTGCACTTCTTTCGACTTTTTATAACCGAATTTCTCATAAAAATAATGATTACGAAAACTTAGATAAGGGGTATACAGTGTCCACAATTTCACATTTGGAAATTGTTCTTCTAGAAATTGCATTGCAACTGTGCCAACTCCTTTATTTTGAACAGAAGGAGACACAAATAGTTTATCAATATGCATTCTTTCATCATCTCCTCTTACATCTATCCCACCGATAATAGTTTGACCATCTAATATCGTAAAATGATGAAATTTCTTAATGTTTTCCGCCAACTTTTCAAATGTTTCACAAGCTGGATTAGTTTCCTTATCATTATATTTCTCTAAATCCTCTTGAAAAGAAGCTTTTTGAATGGTAAGTAAAATATTAACGTCGTCCATTGTAGATTTTCTAAATACCAATGACATAAAACAACCCCCGATTAACTGAATGTATAAATATAAAATTTAGGTATTCTACATCTGTCGGCTTTTTCCTTATTCTACTAAACTGCAAGTTAGCATAATAAAATGGCTGAAAAAAAGCCTTTAGTGATATTCAACTAACGCGCCATTTAGATAAGAACATTAGCAATGTATACCAATCCCTTAATAACGTTATTGATTACTAGCTCGACTTGCACTCTTTAATATTTCTAGTTTCCAGGACACTATCGTAGTACTGTCTCTTACATTATTTTCTCGTATTTTATCTAATATTGACCCGATAGCCTCTTTTTCATCTAAGTATGAAAATGTATTAAAAATATCGTTTGGATCAGTTAATGGATTATTTGGGCATTCTATTAAACCATCCGTAGTTAGTAATAGATGATTTTCTCCTTGTCTTAATTCTTTAGTCCCAATACTATAACAAGGTACATCTTGTTCAAAAGTATTTACTTGTCCAATCCATTCATAGAATTGTCTCTGATTTAATTGAAACTGCCCCATAGTCGCCAGTTCTTTGTGATGCAAAAATAAAATACAGTCACCAACTGAAAACCACCAAACATATTTATCTTTCCTCGCTACAATTAAACAGGCAGTTTCTCCAGTAACTCCACGGCATTGGGCAAGAAAGTTTTCGCTTTGAAAAAGATTTAATACTGTTTCCTCAAGTCCCTTAAAAGTGAATTGAATTGATGGATTACAGAGCATTTGTTTTAATTGAACTTTTTTAGAATTAATTTGTTCAAGTATTAGTTCTGCGCTCTCAGATGAATTATGTGCATCTAACAATATAACGAATTCCCAATCGTTTTTTTCATCAGACCATACTAAGCAACCATCTTCGTTTTTATATTGTCCAGCTTCTGAGTTTCCTCCATAACGCCCAACTACTATGTGATTGAGTAGTTTAACATTCGGATGGTCTACAAATGTTTCTTGATTACCAACCCAACTAAAATCTTCAGTATCAATATTCATAACTATGATCCTTTAGATAGTTTTTTAGACGGTTACAAAGGTCTACAACAGCAAGATTGTCTCCCATTGGAGCATCTTCCCAATCATATACCGCATCCGGTCCCCAATATTCTTGAGGTGTATTAGGATAGCGTGGAACAAGATGCATATGAAGATGTGGTACGGAATTCCCTAATACATAAGAATATATGTGTTCAGCTTTTTCACATGTTATTAGGGCTTTACTCATTTTAGCCATGGTTAATCCGAAAGCTTTAGCTTCATCAACATTCATATCACCCAGTGAAGGTACGTGTCTTTTTAGATCAATCATAATATGACCCAAGTAATTAGGTTTGCCATTTATATCAATATGGCCTACATATACATATTCATCTTCGTATATCGTTACGCCAGATGTGGTAATTTTTCCAGTATGCTTATTGCAAATAAAACAATCCACCATAAATATTCCACCATTTCCAAATTTTCTTAAAATTATAATATAGATTCTTCTTTTAAGGAATATTTTATTTTTCTTACAAAAGATTTGGAAATAAAAAAAGACTGGCATTTCTGCCAATCCGTTCTTCAACTAACGCGCCAGTTAGTTGAACAAATAATTTATTACAATGAACTTAAATCTTATTAAAAAAAGGATATCTACCCCCTTAATCGTAGACATCCTTTTAATATTATAATGATTTTAAAAATTCGATACGCTTTTCTAAAGGCGGGTGTGTAGAGAATAACTTAGTAAATTTCTCTTTACCACTAATTTTAAAAGCTGCAATAGATTTTTGGCTATCATCTATTCGGTTAACATTGTGTTGTAGGGATTTTAAAGCGTGAATCATGTTATCTTTCCCACCAAGTTCGGCACCTAATTGGTCTGCTTTAAACTCTCTTCTTCTAGAATACCAGAAAATAATTGGACTACTTAAAATGCTAAAAATAATTTCAAATATCATCGAACAAATGAAGTAAACAACGGAAACTAACTCTTCTCGAACAAAATTTGATACAATTTTAGCAACTAAACGTGAAAAGAAAATAACAAATGTATTAATTATCCCTTGTAATAATGTTGTGGTAACCATATCACCATTTTTTATATGAGCAATTTCGTGAGCGATAACTCCACTAATTGCGTTACGATCCATTGATTGTAACATCCCACTTGAAACCGCAACTAATGAACGATTTTTGCTTGGTCCAGTAGCAAATGCGTTAACTTCTGCAGAATGATAAATACCTACTTGTGGCATCTTTTTTAAACCTGCAATTCTTGCTAAACGGTAAGTTTCTTCTAAAATAAACAATTCATGTTCACCTTGTGGAGAACGTTCGTTAATTAATTGAACATTCATTAACCATTTTGCCATCATACGAGATATTAATAAAGAAATGATCGCACCGCTAAAACCTGCAATTAAACTAAAGGCAATTAGAAACAGGTATTCACCACTAATTAGATAACTTTGAATACCAAATATTGATGTTATAATAGTAATTGTAATACCTACTAAAATATTAATAAAAATAAATAAAGAAATACGTTTAAACAAAAAAGTCCCTCCTCGTTCTTACTGTCCTAATTGTTTTATTTGGTCAATGATACCAGCTATTTCCTGAATGGACTTAAACATTTCCGTATTCTTTACAATGACAGAATCCAGCTTGCCGTTTTCCATATTGTTTAAATACAAGTCAATCCCATCTAACACCTGATTATTTTGATCGACTATTTGCTGATGCAGATTAGCAGCCAAATCTGGCGACCGAAGTTTATTAAATTCTTCAATCTCTTTTTTCATCTCTTCAAGCTTTATCTCCAATTTTATTGCCCCTTGTTGATCACTAACAGCTTGTTCTGCAAGGGAAGGAACTTCGTTTGCAAAAGTAATAGCTTCATTTACATAATCCGTTGCTTCATTTGCGTAAGTTAACGTGCTGTTTACTCTCTCGAATGGAGAACACCCTGCAGTAAGGAGCAATAATGTCACTGTAGAAACAATAATCATCCATTTTTTCATTGAGGTTACCTCCGACTTCGTAAGATTGCCTATTCACTCTAATTGTCATTTAGAGGATTGTGAATACTTGTCTTCAATTTTCTTCTCAATTTTTTCCATTTCCTTCTCATTGTTCATGAGTTCCTTTTTGTTTTCCAACACCAACTGTCTAAAAGACTTTTTAATCGCTTTTCTCATCAAAACATCACCTTCTTTTTCCTAATTTTTATCAGCAACGTAAATTTCTCACAAATGAAAAAACACCTTTACCATTTAGCCGGTAAAGGTGTTCAAAATAAAAGACCTTTACCAACTAATTGGCAAAGGTCTCGCTTGCAATCGAAATTGCCAGCAAAGCCGAGGATTTGAATCCTGTAATGACGACTTTACTGTAATAGCTACTCCCCTTTGGAGAAAACACGTTTCATCTATTTGAACTCATCTTAACCTGAAACAGCTAATTCGTCAAACAAAACTTTTGATTTCGATGATTGTGGGTGAACGTCATCAATTAAATAGTTATTTAAACTTAAATTCTATTTTAACATTGTGAACACTAACACATAAACTAAACAGTCAGTTGTTTAAACAAAAAAAGAACTGCCACAGGCTGCTTACACTCTTCAACTAACGCGCCAGTTAGTTGAATAACACTGCTAATGCAATCAGAACAGTAAAAGTAGTAACGCTCAGAAACGATAATATCTGAGCGTTTTTTCTTAAATAATTAAATTTAGGTTGATTGCATCTATCAGATGCTTTTTTGACCATAAAAAGATCGCATTTATTCGAAACGTGCGTTTTTTTAATCTTCCTCATCTTGTACAAGGGCTAATTCGAGGTCATCACGTACTTCAGACAGTTTTTTCTTTTCACCATTTGGATAGACGATGCTCCAGAAATCAAATCCATTGTATTGTTTCGTGTAGTTTTCACCTTTGATGGAATTAACAGCATCAACTGCAGCACTTGAAACGCTACTATATTTCTTGCCTTGAAAAAGAATTTGACCACTCGATAAATCGATCTCTGCTTTTGTAATTTCGTTACCATAAGTAGACTCTAAATATTTTTCGTTTTCATTTAGACTAGGATAGATTTCATTCCAAGGTAATTTGGATGTACGAGAAGTAGAAGAGTTTTTGACTTTTCTTTTTTCAGGTGTCTCATTTTTTACGGCATCAAAAATTTCATCTAAAACATCTTTATATTTATTGTAAATGGCGATACATAGTTCATCGTTTACTTTTGCCATGGGTTTATTCACTCCTCGATATACAATGCGTAAGTTATGGACATATTGTTCTAAAATGTTTTTATTCGCAATTGAAATTTTTGGATGGTTTAAACAAGGCATAATAACAAAATCATATAGCCCTTGATAGTCGACTTGAATAAACTCAGGACATTTTGGTCTTACCATTGTATCAGGTGATAAAAATACCTTTAAATCATATTCATACGATTCATCCAAATTGTTTAAAATTTTTGTATATGTATCGGTTTGGTCTTTATTTTCACGTGATAATACTTTATTTTCTACAATAATTCGTACAAAGTCGTTCGTTAAATATAAATCAAATCGGGCATTTAATTTTGTATTTGTTTCAGGATCAATTGCAGAGGCAGTTACTTCAGTAGCCACCTTCATTTTTTCTAACTCAAGTGTATCCGATTCAATCAGTTCAAAATCAAAAGTTGTTTTCACATTTGAAACGTTTTCCTCACAAATATAGTAGAGAAAACGCTTTAGAGGGAATAAGCCTAAATTTAAAGACGAAACAGGCGAGAGTAGCCAACTAATAAATGCACTATGCATAGTTTCGCGGTGTCCAAAACCTAATAAGTGAAACAAACTTTCTTTTTCAAAAGATTCCTGTAATCTTAAAAAATCGGGGTCACTAATTAACTTATTCAGTTGAAATTTCAATTCTTTTGTATTTGTAATCATCATGAACCTCACATTCTAGCCGTTGTTAGAATCTAACTATAATGTATCATAACATTATTAATAGATAGAGGGTAAACTAATGTAATTAAACTATATTTCCAATTAGAACCATAAAAAATGGACACCAAAGCAGTCCGTCGTTGTTCAACTAACGCGCCAGTTAGTTGGATAAGATTTAGAATAATTGATTATTTTGTTTTAAAAAATGGGAAATCATATGATATTCATTTAGCACTCTTTTTCTTCCGATATCTGTTAAATGCCAATTGTCTCGATTTAAACCACGGTTATCTTCCAATGGTAAAACATCTAAAATCATATCATTCTTTGCAAATGTTGATGCAATTAACAAGAACCTATTCACAAAGAACGTTTTGCCTACTAACAAAATGTTTCTTTCGTCTGTACTATTTAAATAAAACATTGCATTTTTTATTACATCATTAGCAGATTCAGCTTCACCATTTATTGGCAATATAATGTCTTCAGGAATGCCTAAATTAACTAGTAAGGCTTTGTGGAATAAATATTCGTCTTCTTTTAAATAATCGTTGTAAACACTTGGTATCATGATCTTATTAAATGATTCTTCTTTATATAGTTTTACTATGTGCTCATTTAACTCTGGAAAATGACCTGGATGATATAAAACAACATCTGCATTTTTAAATAAATTCTTTCTTTCTATAAATATATTTTCACTTAATATCTTTGCAAATTGAAAGTTCATAAAGTAGCACCTCTTTGTTTTTCAAATAACAATTTATATCGTTCGTTAT
>NZ_JBALMS010000161.1:7533-9866 GCF_036962205.1 Bacillus sp. JJ664
GCGCCAGTTAGTTGCATAGTAAATTGGAAACAAGTTTACTTGAAATTATTTTGGGCATTATTCTTAAACCATTTATAATAAATAGTTAATGTAAAAAGGCTAAAGAATCCGCAAATTATTCCTAATAGTATACAAATACCCATTTGCGTTGTTTGTGTAATTTCCGAAATTATAAAACCTAAAAATCCTCCTAAAAATATTAAACTCATTGCAAAAAACTTAAAATCTTTTTGTAAATCTATCATCTATACTATCTCCTCATCTTTCACATTACTTCTTTTACTTCTACACATTACTATTCATTCCTTCTTATTCAGCTATACTACGGGTTAGCACAATAAAAAAATCGACATAACAGTCGATCATGTTGTTGAACTAACGCGCCAGTTAGTCGAATAAGAAAATTTATATACTTTATCTTTCAATCTTCATCATTTCACATTTATTTTATTTGAATATGGTTTTTTTCATTAAGAAAACTATAATATCTATAATTGTTAACACTACGATGGTTACCCACATATAAAATGAAACAACATCTCCATTTAAACCATAAGGATCGACGATATATCCCTCTATTCCTAGTGTTATAGAAGACATAAATAAACAAATAAATAAATTACTGTAAAAGGAGAAAGTATTAACTATTAATTTTGTTTTCGCCAAAAAGTGAACAATAATCAACAAAATCATAAGTAGTATGATGAAGGTAATAAAAATAGGTCTAAGATAAACAAATTCTGGTATTTAGTAATCCGAAGGAGAGTATTAGCATTAGCTTTCAATTCTGTGGTGTGGTGAATCAGTCGAAATCGATTCATTTAGCAATTATAATAATTGCTCTGACACAATTAATCCTTTTAATGAAGATGTACATGATTATTTAAAAGAAAATCATAAAAAAAGACATTCCTAAAAAGGCTGTTGAACAGTTCTTTAATTGATTTGCATCACTTAGATTTCCATAGTTAAGATTAAATCCCTCTTCGTCAATTGATCTTACCCACTATAATACAAAATCATCATAATAATAATTCCTATTACCAATTTTAATGCTAATTGATTATATCTCCCCTTATTCAACTTCTATTTCGGTAAAAATGCCAAAATAAAAGAGAGAGGGTAAGAAATTACCCTCTCTCTCTTTTATTTATTTATTTATTATTTATAAACTTCTACCGTTACTAGTACGACGGTAACTCTGTTCTGCATCAGAATACGTTACTGTTAATGCGCTTCCTGTTAAATTCACTCCTGAAAATGATGCAGATACATCTAATGTATCTGTTGAATAGTTATGTTCAAAATCAAAGAAAATTTTATTTCCTGCAGTGCCTACTGTGTCAAAATACATGCTTGCTTGACCATGATCAGTTGCATAAATCTGAAGACCACTAGTAGTTTTCTGTGTGTCATCTTTAATGTTGTAAACGACACCGTAACCATTTTCAAATCTTTTAGTTGTTGTTGAACCTGAAACAGACGCTCCATTTAGCGTATCACCAGTCATTTTACCGCCGTTATCATAAGCGTAACAAGATGAGTTACCTATTGGATAAGTATTTTTGTTCATTCTGATTGCTGCAATATCCCAAGTTGCTTCTTTTGTATCATAAGGTGATCTAAAGTCCCACATACCAAGGAATACATATTTTTGAGTTCTTGTATCGAAGTAGCAATTATCAGTTAGTACAAGATCTGATGGATCATCTAAAAAAACTGTTACTTCATCATCTCCATTTTTAACTTTAATAAAGCCATTCGCTTCTAATTTTTTATCAAGATTATCTTTATGAAGTTTTCTAAATTCCTTATCGATTTCATTTAATTTATTTTGTTTATTTAGTGATAATTCTTTTATTGTTTTTACTTTTTCTTGACTTAAAAACTCTGCTTCATTTTTATTTATTTCATTTAAATAAAATTGTTGTTCTTGAACTATTTTATCAAATTCCTTGTGTCTTTTTTCAATCGTATTTAATTCAGTAACACTAATTTTGCTATCAGCTTTAACCTTTTCTTTTGTTTCTGCAAATGCTCCGTTAGTTAATAAAACCGATGCACAGATTGCTGAAGTTAAAACTGGTACTAATTTCTTTTTCATAAAATATTCCTCCTAAAATTTGTAAATTTTTTCCAACATTTACTAATTTTCTTCAAATTTCTTCGAATTCCTTCAAAAAATGTAAATTTTTAGAAGATTTTACAAAATTTGTTAATTTTTAATTGAATTAGTGTATAATGATACTAATTACTAAAAAAGGATGGATGCTTTTTTGAATAGTAAAACGATATATTCTAAACAGAACATATTTCTTTTATTTTTATTTTTA
>NZ_JBALMS010000162.1:0-3156 GCF_036962205.1 Bacillus sp. JJ664
TAACAATACTGTGAAGTTATCAAAGCTTTTTACTTTCCCTTTAATTTGGAAACCATTTAGTAAAAATACTGTGACTGCTAGATTGTCTTTACGCAATTGGTTTAAGAACTGGTCTTGAATATTGATTGATGTTTTCATGTCCTTTTCCTCCTCTTCTACCTCTACCTATATTTATTCGAGATAAAATAACCCTTTCCTTCAAGTAGAGCGAAAATTTCCTGTTTTTTTATATTAAAATTATGTTCATCCATATCAAACCAATGAATGTTCATTTTATTTCTAAACCATGTCATTTGTCTTTTTGCATATCTTCTAGAACTTTGTTTGATTAAATTAATGGCTTCATCCTCAGTTAGAATCCCTTCAAAATAATCATAAAGCTCCTTATATCCAATCGCTTGAACAGATTGACAATTTTGAATGCCTTTTTCATATAGCATTTTTGCTTCATTCATTAAGCCAGCATCCATCATCATATCTACCCTTAAATTAATTCGACTGTAAAGTAATTCTCGGTCCATTGATAAGCCAATCATTATAGCATCATATAAATATTCCGGTTCTTTGTTAAAAGCTGTATCCGAAAATTTTTGACCTGTTAATTTAAAAACTTCAATCGCTCGAATCACTCTTCTAACATTATTCATATGTATTTGTTTAGCACTTTCTGGGTCAACCTCTTTTAATTGATCATGCAATGCTCTATTTCCATAAACCATTGCAAAACTTTCAAGTTGATTTCGAAGGTGCTCATCGCCTTCTTGCTCGGCAAATTCATATTGCGTTAAAACGCTTTGAACATATAAACCAGTACCACCAACGATAATTGGTGTTTTCCCTCTTTTTGTTATTTCATCTATTTTTTCTCGTGCTAATGTTTGAAAGTCTGCAACTGTAAAAGAAGCTTTTGGATCTAAAAAATCAATTAAATGATGTGGAATACCTTCCATTTCTGCTTCGGAAATTTTAGCAGCACCTATGTCCAATTCTTTATATACTTGTGTTGCATCTCCATTAATAATTTCACCATTAACAGCTTTTGCTAATTCAATACTTAATTTAGTTTTTCCTACAGCAGTAGGTCCTACGATGACTATTACTTTTTGCATATTTACCATTGTAATCACTTATACGCCTTTCTATACAACCTATTGCATTATACCCTTGATCATTTTTTTAAATACATATCTTACTTTAGTTATACCATATTTATACAAAAACTCCAAATATTTGTGAAATGTATCACATTATTAAAAAATACGTAAATTTTGGAAAGTACACTTAAGTTAAGGTCGTATCATAACAACACTTTCTCATAGATTCATTGATTGGCAATTTATAGAATGTTCAAAAATTAGTATAATATAAATATACAAAATAATGTTAGAGGAGATTTGCAATGGAAATCAAGAAAGCTAATCCTAAGAATGTTTCGCCACCTATTGCTGCATATCATCATGTAACTGTCATACCAAAAGAAGCTGACCTTATTGTATTATCAGGACAAATTGGCAATGACAAAGAGGGAATTTTACCTAAAGATATTGAAAGTCAATTTGCAAATGCATTAGCAAATATTAAAGCTATACTTGAAAGTGAAGAGGTTGATGTAAAAAATATTTTTAAAATTAATTTCTGGTTGACTGAAACAATTGACCGGCCATTTTATATTGAAAAATGGACTGAATTCCATAACGGAAATCCGCCTGCTACAACATTAGCCTACGTTAAAGCTTTAGCTAATCCTGACATTAAAATTGAAATAGAAGCTTGGGCAGCACGTTAATGGACAAAGAGACATTTTCTGACTGAATTTAAAACATTTTTCATAGAGATGTATTAGGGGGAAATTGAATGATTGCAAAAATCTTAAAAGGAGTTATGTTTATAATTCTTAGTTTCACATTACTATTCGCCGGTTTTTTGGCGTATGTAACCTTCACAGATTTTAAGCCATCTGAAGTTATACCACTTAATATCCAAAAAAATAAAGAACAGGTATTGAAAAAAGGTGTGCCATTTTCGATTACTACATTTAACATTGGATATGCAGGTTTGGATAAAAATCAGGACTTTTTTATGGATGGCGGAACGATGTCTAGGTCTAGTAGTAAAAAGCAAACATCGACAAATTTAAAGGCCATTACTTCATTTATTAAAAATGAAGAATCTGATATAAATCTAATCCAAGAGATTGATAGGAACTCTTCTCGTAGCAATCATATTAACGAAGTAAACTACCTAACAAAAAAATTACCAGATTACAGTCATACATTTGCAGTAAATTATAAAGTCCCTTGGGTTCCTGTTCCAATATTGCGCCCAATGGGTTCAGCAAATAGTGGTTTATTAACTTTATCTAAGTTCAACATTAAAAATAGCCATCGATATAAACTAGCAGGTCAAGAAAGTTGGCCACGCCAGCAATTTGAATTAGATCGTGCTTTTCTTGAAAGTAGAATACCAGTAGAAAACGGAAAAGATCTGATCCTAATCCACCTTCATTTATCAGCATATGATAAAGGTGGAAAAGTTCGTAAACAACAATTGAAGTATTTATCTACTTACCTAGAGAAAGAAATAAAAAAAGGAAACTATTTTATTTTAGGTGGAGATTGGAATCACGAAATTCCAACAACAGACCCTACCATTTTTGAATCAACAGAAAAATGGCCTGATTGGCTACAAATCTTCCCTTCTTCATTTAAACCAGAAGGCTTCCAATGGGTTACAGATAAAACGATTCCTACATCTCGATCAAATGACTTCCCTTTTAAAAAGGGACGAAATTTCCAAGCCATTATTGATGGATTCTTAGTTTCTCCTAATATTACAGTTAAAAATGTAAAAGGACATGACTTAGGGTTTGAGAATAGTGACCATAACCCAGTAACTGCTGAGTTAGTATTAAAATAACTATAAAAAAACATACAAAAAGCGTAAAACAGCTTAAATTTGCTATTTTATGCTTTTTTGTATGCAACTATGGGCAATTATTACTGATTATTCAATACAAATTATTTTACCATCCACACGACAACAAAATACATCTCCAATTATAAAACAATCATTAGGCAATAATTCTTCAATATCGTCTTCATCTAGTTTACTAAGTTTTTTAAGTATTCGTTGTATTCTTTGTATTCGTTTTAATTC
>NZ_JBALMS010000163.1:0-6127 GCF_036962205.1 Bacillus sp. JJ664
CAAAATACTAAGGTTAACAGAGGGGATCTATTAAATAAGGTTTCTTCAGGAATCGAATTGTTAACGAATCAAGAAAATTCTAAGGAATTATTCCAATTAAAAAAATTAGCTTACAAAATACAAAATAAAGAAAGTTATTATGTTTTTTGTGGACATTTTTCAGCTGGTAAGTCTTCATTGTTAAATGATTTATTACAAGTTGAAAAACTTCCTACAAGCCCAATTCCAACAAGTGCAAATGTCGTAAAATTGAAAAATGGTCAGAATGATTTATTAATTACGTTAAAAAATGGCGACATGTATCAAATTGAAGATGAAATTGAAGTTGAAGATTTAAAGAAGCTTGCTAAAGATAGCTCTTCAATTATTGAATTAGAATGGAGCCAAGAATCATTTAAGATTCCTGAAGGAGTAGTATTAATTGATACACCAGGGATTGATTCTACAGATGTGGACCATTTAGAAGCAACAAATTCTGTCATACATTTAGCGGATTGTATTTTTTATTTAATGGATTATCAACACGTGCATTCAAAAACAAATATTGATTTTATTCATTCGTTAATTGAAAAAAATGATCGAGTTTGCTTAGTCATTACTTGTATTGATAAACATGATGAAACTGAATTAACTTTTGATGCATTTAAGGATGGCGTCATTAGCAATTTAAAGAAACAAGGTTTAGAAAAATTAACAATTTTTTATTTATCTACGAGAGACAAATCAGTACAAAATAATGAATATCAATCTTTTATTGGTTTTCTGAACAAATTATATAATCAGCAAGAAACCATGCAAATTGAGCATGATTCTACAAGTTTTAAGACCATAATGAAAGAACAAATGCAACATCTTGAAAATGAACAAATCGAATTGGATGAAAATTTTCCACAATATAAGGAAGAATACAATGAGATATTGACTGAAATATCTGTATTAAACAATGTAAAAGTTCAATTTGAAGAAGATTGTTCACAAACAACTCAACAAGTATTAACAAATTCAAACATTACGCCCTTTGAAATGAGGGACTTAGCTTCAAACTATCTTGAATCAGAAATCGCTTTATTAAATAAAGGTTTTTTCCAATCACGTAAAAAACTTGAAATAGCTTCTGAAAATGCAAAACAATTATTTTTAAGTAAAGTGAAAGAGCTTACAGAAAAACAAATTGAATATTTTATTAAAGAAGCAGCTAAATCTGCTGTAAATCGTATTGAAGAGATTAGCGTTGATCTAAATAATCATGATCATATTCTAGAGCCAAAACTTAATGATTTGACGCTCTGCCCAAAGCCGACTCAATTAATTAATAATAGTGGTAACTACTTATTACAATATACGAAAGAAGTCAGTGATGGAATTAAAGCGGTCTATCGTAAAGCGATTAATGAATACATTCAGTCAGTATTGATAGAACTAGCTAGTCAAAGCGAAAAACGTCTAAAGGAACTAAATAGTAAGAAAGATGAGATGGGTCAAAAAGTCAGAGAATTAGAAACAATTGATTTGAAGAATCATCAACTCATCCAATCTATTCAAGATATAAAAGAGATTTTAGAACAGAATCAAGTTCAATCAGGTAATGTATCAAATATTTTACCGATTCGTATGTCAGTAAGTGAATTAATTAAGAAAGACATATTAAAAGATGAGATTCAGATCGAAGTGGAAAATGAAGAAAGCTCTGATACGAATAAAATTGATGCAGTTAAATATACAAATGAAGAAATTCAATCAAAGTATGAAGTTGCTGATCTTTTACTTAGTAAGCTTGCTGAAAATAAATATATTAAAAGTAAAATTGATGTGTTAATCGAAAAAAGAAATCAGATTAAATCAAATGAATATACAATTGCACTATTCGGTGCATTCAGCTCTGGTAAAACGTCATATATTAATACTTTACTGGGAAATCGTGTACTACCAGTATCTCCGCATCCAACAACAGCGGCCATATGTAAAATAAAAAAATCAACAGCAGATTCTGCTAATAAGACGGCAGAAGTTACGTATAAATCATTTGAAACATTACAGGAAGAGTTTCTTGATTTTTTCAAAAAATGGGGAATTGACAGTAATGGTAAAGAATGGATTCAAACGCTAAAAATAGTCATTACAAAACAAAAAGAAAAAGTTCCAACTGATGCACTCATCTATGCAGAAAGTGTTTGTCATAACTATGAGGAAATGAGTCATTTATTAGGTACGACAAAAACATATCATTTAGATGATTACGTTCGAGTGATTAGTGAGGAAGTTAGAGCTTGTTTTGTAAAAGAAAGTACTGTTTATTATGATTGTGAATTGACACTAAATGGAATTGTATTAGTTGATACACCTGGTGGAAACAGTATCCACTCACGTCATACGGAGCTTGCTTTTGATTACTTGAAAAAAGCTGATTTAATTTTATATGTAGCTCATTACCAACACGCATTTACAAGACAAGACGAGTCATTCTTAATGCAAATAGGACGTATGAGAGAAAGCTTCGACAGCGATAAAGTATATTTTGTATTAAATGCCTCAGATTTAGCGAAGGATGCAGATGAAATTACAATCGTTCAAAACTTCTTTATTAATCAGTTAACGAAGCTAGGGGTTCGTTTCCCTTCAGTGTTTCCAGTATCAAGTATGCTTCAAATGAAAGGCTACAACACTTCACCAATTGGTTTGGATCTTGAAGCAAATTATAGAAAACTTAATGATAAAATTCAAAACTATTTCCAATATGAAATTGCGAATGAAGTGTTTAAAACTTTTATGAATGATCTGTTGGTGATTGAGAAAATTCTAATTGATACGATAAAACGTATTGAAAGAATAAAGGTTGAAAAGGAACAATTTTTATCAGAACTTAACATCATTCGAAATCAAGTTCACACAATTAGTAAAAATGCACTTCCTTCCACATTACCAAGGTCATTTGAAAAGGAAAATGAGCAATTATTATTTTTCATAGAAAAGCGGATTGAATATCGTATGAGAGATTTATTCCCATATTTCTTTAATCCAAGCATTTTCAATCATTCAACGAAAAACAGTAAGCAATTAGTCATTACTAAAATTCGAGAATTTATCTATGAAGTTTTAGAAGAAATTATGAAAGAACTGAGAATTACAGGATATCGTTTAGAGAAGTTCTTAATGAATGAAATCAACATGTCTCAGAATCGTTTAATTGAAGAAATTCATTCAGTTCAAACAGAATTTATTTTACAAAAAAATGAGACACCTGATTTAGAAACAATTCAACTTGAGAAGCCAGATCAATTCTTTAATGTAGACAGCTTCGAAAATTTAAAGTCATACTATAAAAATCCGAAAAGCTTTTTTGTTGAAAATATGAAGGAAAATATGATTGATGAGTGTATATCGCAATTAAAAATACCATTAAAGTCCTACCTTACAAGCATGGAGCAAATCTTTATCAATCATTATCAAGGTCAATATGTTGATACACTTTCATCATTATTTAATAAATGTGAGCAACAAGTTGAAAGTGATATTGAACAATCAATTGAAGCTACAAATAACTTAGATGAAAATGTCGTCCAAGAAGATGTTTTAAAATTGTTTAAAAATCTGATTTAAATAAAGGTGGCCAAAAACATTGAAATATATGATTGATACGAATCTGGCAAATACATTACGTTACCATCCAAATGTTGTTTTTTTAGATTGTCGATTTCAATTAGCTGACTCAAGCTATGGCTACAACGCTTATGTGAAAGGTCATATTCCACATGCTAGATTTGTTGATTTGAAAAATGATTTATCTAGTGAAGTCCAAAAACATGGTGGAAGACATCCTTTACCAGACGTAAATGACTTTAGTCAATTATTAGGTAAATTAGGAATAGATCAAAATACAATTGTAATTTGTTATGATGACGGATTCTTAGATAACGCTGCTAGATGTTGGTTTTTATGTCGCCTAGTTGGACATCAATTTGCATTTGTATTAAATGGTGGATATAAAGAATGGGTCGAAAATGGATTTGTTGTGACAGACGAAATTGATATTGTTACACCAAAAAAATTTGAGGCTAATATAAACGATCAAATGGTTAGTTTCATTTCTGATGTGAAAGAAAAGCAATGTAATGATAACGTAAACTTAATTGATTCTAGAGAATATATTCGCTATAAAGGTTACGTTGAACCAATTGATCGGATTGCCGGACATATTCCTGGAGCGAAGCATTCATTTTGGAAAGATGTTTTAAATGAAAATGGACGAATCAAATCTAAAGAAGAGTTACAGAATCATTATAAACAATTTTCAAAAGACAAAGAATCAATCGTATATTGTGGCTCGGGCGTGACTGGTTGTGTAAATTATTTAGGTTTAATTGAAGCAGAATATCCAAATGTAAAGCTCTATGCAGGCAGTTTTAGTGATTGGATTTCATACGAAGAAAATGTCGTGAATAAGGTCGATTTATAAGTTGCAAAATAATAAAGTATAGTATAGAATAAGGATACAAATTAATTAAAAACCCTGCTGTGTGCGTTGTCAGTTTATGTCTTAAACCAATGAGAGTAGACAGGAAGACCGATATTTAAGTAACAACATCGTGCCTATTATAGGAGGATGAAAGTTACTTGTGAGGACATCCACCTTAGAGTTTCGGTTTACTTAGACATAAAAGGAATAACGGCATTTGCGGGAAAAAAAACCATTCACATTTTGTGAATGGTTTTTTCATCTTTATATTGTTCTTGTTTATTTTTTTTCAATTTTAGCTGTGTTAAAATGATTGAAGCTAAAATGAGGACACAACCTATTAAGCCGATCTCTGTTAGTCTCTCGCCACCATAATAATATCCTGCAATTGCAGCAAAAACTGGTTCAGTTGCGAGTATAATACCAACTTCAGTTGCACTGATTGTTCTTTGAGCAAACATTTGAATAAAAAAAGCAAGTGCTGTACAAAACAATGCGGTAAACAATATTGAGAAAATAAAGAATTTATTAGTCCATAACTCTTGGTTAAATATAACTTGCCAATCTTCAAATACTAATGCAAATGTCCAAGAGGCAAGCCCTACAAATGCAATTTGAATGGTAGTTAATTTTAGTGAATTATAACTTGGAGCATAAATGGTAGAATAAATAATATGAAGTGCAAATGCAATGGCGCTAAAGAATGTAATAAAATCACCAAAATTAAAATGAGAAGTATTATTTGTAATCGTAATTAAGAGTAAGCCACATAAAGCGATAATAGCACTAATTGTTTCGGGCATTGTTGGTTTTTTATTATATTTAAAAAACAGAAGGAGTGGTACGACTACTACACTGATCCCAACGATAAAGCCAGCATTTGAGATCGTCGTATGTTGTAAACCATAAGTTTGAAAAACATAACCGAGGAATAAAAATAATCCTATTAATATACCTGGAAAAACATATCCAGCTTTTTCATGAAACCTTTTGTCTCTTTTTCTTTCAGATAAGGTTTGAACAAAAAATAGAACAATTGCAGCAACGATAAAACGGATTGCATTAAATGTAAATGGTTGTACAATAGTTAGAGATTCTTTGACAATAAAAAAGGAAGAGCCCCAAAAGAAGGAAACAATTAATAATGAGGTAAAAGCAATCATTTTATTTTTCATAAAAAACATCCCTTTTTATTTAATGGCTTTTCGAGCAAGCTCATCAGCAACTTTATTTAAGTTTGACGGAATCCATTTAATGAAGAACAAATCGAGTTGATTAATTAACAGTAGCGATTTTTCTAATAAGGGAATAAATATTTCATTTTTTGAATATTCCTTATCAATACTCTGTTCAACAATTTTAGAGTCAGTTCGAAAGGAAACCATTGTTAGATCATTTTTAACACAATATTCAAGTGCAATCAGTAAAGCATGGAATTCTGCTTCATGATTTGACATTGATTCTAATGGAACACTTAAAAAGACAGGTTCTTTGATCCCTTTAATAAAAACGCCTGCACCAGATGGGCCAGGATTTCCTTTGGAAGCCCCGTCAATATAGACTTCAATCATAGTTAACCTCCGGAGTTTTATATCATCATTTTAGTATATATTCAAATAAATGAAAACTTAAAACGATTCAAGAAAAAAAGATAGTTCAAATTATCTAATATTT
>NZ_JBALMS010000164.1:0-3007 GCF_036962205.1 Bacillus sp. JJ664
GAGTAATATCTCGTATAGAATAGTCAATTTGGCTATTCTTTTTTTAGTTGATATGGTATTATTATTGAAGTGTTTTTAGTAATACCCAAATATTTCTAAACAGTTTTTACGCTTTGAAGCTTTGGTATTACATACGTACATAAAAATAATGAATAATCCAACATAATATATTGAATAAGGTAGGAGAAAATCTATGGAAAAAGTTCTTGTTTTCGGACATAAAAACCCAGATACAGATACAATTTGTTCAGCAATTGCTTATGCTGAGTTAAAAAAAGCTATAGGCGTAGATGCAGAAGCTATCCGTTTAGGTGTTGTAAGTGCAGAAACTCAATATGCACTTGATACATTTAATTCAGATGCGCCTCGCTTAGTAGAAAAAGTGGCTACAGAAGCAAACCAAGTTATATTAGTTGACCATAACGAACGTCAACAAAGTGCTGACGATATTGAACAAGTTCGTGTTCTTGAAGTAATCGATCATCACCGTATTGCAAACTTTGAAACAAGCGATCCACTTTACTATCGTTGCGAGCCAGTAGGTTGTACTGCGACAATTTTAAATAAGTTGTACAAAGAAAATAATGTATCAATCAAGAAAGAAGTTGCAGGTTTAATGCTTTCAGCTATTATTTCAGATACATTATTATTCAAATCTCCAACTTGTACAGATCAAGATATTACTGCAGCTAAAGAATTAGCTGAAATTGCTGGAGTGAATGCCGAAGAATATGGTTTAGAAATGTTAAAAGCAGGCGCAAATCTTGCAGACAAATCAATTGAATCATTAGTTTCTTTAGATTCTAAAGAATTCCAAATGGGTAATTATAAAGTAGAAATTGCTCAAGTAAATGCAGTAGATACAAATGATGTACTTACACGTCAACAAGAATTAGAAACTGTGCTTGAAGGCATTGTATCTAATAAAGGATTAGATTTATTCCTATTTGTCGTTACTGATATCTTAACAAATGATTCTATTGCAGTTGTAAAAGGCACTGCTACAAAAGCAGTTGAAAAAGCATACAATGTTACATTAGAAAACAATACAGCTATATTAAAAGGTGTTGTATCTCGAAAAAAACAAATCGTACCAGTTTTAACTGATACATTTAATTCTCTTTAATATTTAACAACAAAGTCCTTGTGGGCTTTGTTGTTTTTATAATCAGTGAATTTCAACTTATAGAGGCGTGTCTATCTATGAAAAATTTATTAAATCTGTGCCGCATCATTGCTTTACTTTCATGTATTACTTTTTGTAATTAAATATTTAAGCAAGAAAAAGAATCTTAAGGCTCATTAATGAAATAGGGGGAAGAGAGATGGAGAAGCTACAATATCCGATTGGAAGATTTTCAGAACCAACAAATTATACAAAAGATATTCGGTCTGAAAGTATTGAAATATTAAAAAATGCACCGAAAGAATTTGCAGATCTTATTTATTCTCTTACAAGTGTTGAACTAAATACACCATATCGCGAAGGTGGTTGGACTCCAAAACAAATCATTCATCATGTTGCTGATAGTCATATGAATAGTATCATTCGTATAAAATTAGCTTTGACTGAAGAAAACCCTACGATTAAGCCTTATGATGAAAATGCTTGGATTACGCTAAGTGATTCAACTATTGATGTTGAAAGTTCCCTTAAAATTCTTGAAGGTGTTCACAAACGATATGTAAATTTGATTGAATCTTTAACGGAAGAACAATTCAAACGTACAGTTTTTCATCCTGAAAGTAAAATAACAATGTCTGTAGATTATCTAGTAGCATTGTATGCTTGGCATAGTAAACATCATTTAGGTCATATAAAGATCGTAAAAGGCGTCGAAACTACTTAAAATATAAGTAAAATATAACCATCCAATTTATGATAAGGTGTGAATTATTATTAAATTGTTGTTTGTTTGTAGTAAAAACAATTGGAGAAGTCCTACTGCAGAGAAAATATTCCATCTTCGAAATAATTTTGAAGCAAGGTTTGCTAGAACTGAAAATGGTGCAAGAGTTAAAATAACAGAAGGCCATATCGTTTGGGCAAACATTATTTTTGTCATGGAAAAGAAACACTTGAGAAGAATTACTTATTTTTTAGCACTGTTTTAACAGAACTGTTCACTAGAAATTGAATACATTGTTATTTACTGACTAACAGTGTATTTTTTTGGGAAAGATAGTAAGAAACTGTTAAAGGAAGTGATGAGTATGTCTGAACAATTTGATAATAATACACCTGATTATTTAAATTTGGCAAATGACCCTGCATTATCTCTTCATGAACTCTCTTATCATTATGATATGAGTTTTAATGATATAGCTGAGGTAAGAGGTATAACAGTAGAAGAATTAATGAACTATTATCAAACAAATACTTCTCACGATGCTTTATTTTATTTTGAATAATTCAAGAATACCCGCTGAACCAGATTATTTTGGTTCAGCTTTTTTAATGCTAAGAAATAATCTGGTAAACTCAGTATATTGAATTAAAAGTAAGAAAACTATAAAATTTTAAAAAAATTTTAAAAATCTGTGTGAGAAAGTCTTAAAATTATACGAAGTATGTTTTAGATAGAAAAAAGAGGTGAGAGGATGAATGATGAGCAAATCATATCCGCCATTAGGAGTCAGAATCAAGAAGGATTAACATTTCTAATTCAGCAAATGCAGCGAAATGTTTACGCATTATGTTACAAAATACTTGGGCATATTGCAATGAAAGAAGATTTAGAAGAAATTGTTTCAGATGTTTTTGTTTCTGTTTGGGAAAAAATTGGTGATTATGACATGAATAAAGGTTCATTAAAAACATGGGTTTATATTATTGCAAAGTATAAAGCTCTAGATTGGAAACGCAGTGCTGAAAAGAAGTTAGAATTAACTGTACTGAATGAAACAGTTTCAAAAGAAACGAGTACAGATCATCAAATCGTAGAAATTGAAATAGATGTAAAAGAATTTATAAAAACTCTAAATGAGATGGATAGACAATTATTAG
>NZ_JBALMS010000164.1:3027-3252 GCF_036962205.1 Bacillus sp. JJ664
TTTGATGAAGATTTAGAAAAAATTGCAGTAGATTTACATACTACTAGAAAAGCTTTAGATACACGCATATGGAGAATTAGGAAAAATCTGAGAGAATTTTTCTCGAAGGAAGGAGGCACTAAACATGAAAGAACTCGATAAGTTAACAAATGATTACTTACATACTGAGCAAGGATTAAAGGAATTAGAAGAGATTCTGTCAGAAATTGATGTAGATGATAAAAC
>NZ_JBALMS010000165.1:0-6877 GCF_036962205.1 Bacillus sp. JJ664
CGCCAGGAGCGCCAGGAGCAACAGGAGCAACAGGAGCAACAGGAGAAGTTGAAGGATGTCTTTGTGATTGCTGTGTTTTTCCTATGCAAAATGTTTTACAACAACTTGTCGGTGAAACTGTGCTTATCGCTACAATAGCAGATCAACCAAATTCACCTCCTATCTTATTTTTATTTACTATTACTTCAGTAAATGATTTTTTAGTTACTGTTACAGATGGTACTACAACCTTTGTAGTTAGTATTGCTGATGTAATAGGAGTTGGATTTTCGCCACTAGGGCCTATTCCCAACTTGTTACCACCAGTCGATTCTGGGTGTGAATGTGACTGTCGTGAGAGACCGATTAGACAATTACTTGATACACTTATCGGTTCTACAGTAAATATCTTAGTTAGAAATGGCTCTACAGCCACAGATTTTAACGTAGAGGAAACAGGTCTTGGTATATTGATCGGTACTTTATTTCTTAATCCAACTGATCCAACATCTCAATTTAGGTTTGCAATTTCAACGTGTCAAATTACAGCAGTGAATATTTAAGCCATCCACCTATTACTCCTTAGTTCGTTCTCACGATTTTTTGTTCCGAATAGTGCCTCTCACTTCACGTGAGGAAAATGGTATATCGACTTGATTTACAGTAGACATCACGACTAAATCAATTCTTACAATAGAAGGTTTAATATAATTTCTTATACAACTAACTGGCGTAGCAGTTGTATAACATGAGTCACATTTTTTTATTGAATTAAATCCAGTTTATTTCAGTAAGGGGAGGCAAAACAAAACTATTTAAAGATGGCCAAGTTAACTTTAATAATTTGAAAAATAAAAGGTAGAAAAAACAGATACAGTATCTGCTTTCTACCTTTTTTCTGTTTATTTTGATTCACTTTTATATTGATTCACTTTTATATCATCATTTAGTGTGTTAAGCTACTAACCTGAAAATAAAAAGACATAACCATTTAACAATGATGTAAAATATCGCAACCATAATAAAAGTAATGATCAATCCAATTACAATTCCTATTACCGGAAAACTTTGAAAGATACCTTGATATATAATAAAATAACTATCATGAAAACCAAAATCTTGGTTAGAATTTGGTTGAAATAGAGTGAATACTAACTTAAAGTTAATAAATAAAATAATGATATGAACCATCAATGAAAATAGAATAGATTGAATAATTGTAGATTTTAACATATTTTTCCTCACGTGATCTTTTCACTAATTTTACCATTTTTACAATATTCTATCAGATGAGAAAATAAAAAAAGAGTCACCTCTATGACTCATACGTTTCCATCTAACCTATATTTAGTTTCCCTTTTTGTCTCCTTCTCCTAACTATTAAAACTATCTAATATCATAAAATCTTCAAGAACACCACTCATTGGATTTTCTGATCCTAATACACTAATTCCAAGTACGGTAATACCACTAATATTCGTAACATTAGCAGAAACATATTTTCCAGATT
This sequence comes from Bacillus sp. JJ664, assembly GCF_036962205.1. Classification (NCBI taxonomy): domain Bacteria; kingdom Bacillati; phylum Bacillota; class Bacilli; order Caryophanales; family Bacillaceae; genus Bacillus; species Bacillus sp. JJ664. Next base: position 1,490 of record NZ_JBALMS010000165.1, read on the forward strand.
TTAGTTTATTAGTTTGTTACTTTATTTCCTTTCCTTTCTTGATCCTTTTCAAACAAAAAAGAGTACGTTAATATCTTGAATAAACAGCAATGTCTCATCTAATCACACATAAGTATTTCAACTAAATGACTTTACATTTATACAAAAAAAGGCTAGCATAGCTAACCTTTTTAGTTTGAAATCGTATATTAAAAAACTCTTTAATTCTTTGGATAAAGAATCTCATCAATAATTCCGTATTCTTTTGCTTCTTCTGCACTCATGAAGTAGTCTCTATCAGTATCCTTGGCAACCTTTTCAACTGGTTGACCTGTTCTGTCGGCAATGATTTGATTTAGATGCTCACGTAACTTTAATATTCGACGCGCGGATATTTCAATTTCTGTTGCCTGCCCTCTTGCTCCACCTAGTGGTTGATGAATCATAATTTCACTATTTGGTAGAGCATATCGTTTCCCCTTCGTTCCTGCCAGTAAAAGCATTGCACCAAATGAGGCAGCCATTCCTGTACAAATTGTTTTAATTTCTGGTTTAATATATTGCATTGTATCATAAATGGCAAATCCTGCTGAAGTCGATCCACCAGGGCTATTTATATACAGAGAAATTTCTTTTTCAGGATCATCAGCAGCTAAAAATAATAATTGCGCTACAACACTATTTGCAACATGGTCATTAATTTCATCGCCAATAATGATAATTCGATCTTTTAACAAACGGGAATAGATATCATATGAACGTTCACCACGATTAGAATTTTCAATAACATAAGGAATTGTACTCATTTATAAATCCTCCTTAAAAGCTTTAATTGGCTATGCTGCCATACAGAGAGTGCTTGAAGGAGTTTGAGTTCGACTTGATTGGAAATTACGTAATAACATTTTAGGACTTTCTACAATACAATCTAATGAAGGAATAGCCTCTATAAGGACAGTAGGATCCTGTACTTCTAACGATTCATGAAACAGTTTATCAAGCTGTTCACGGTCTTCAACATCCCAAAAATTTTCAACAGAAAGGGATTGCTCTTCTTTATTTGTTTTTTCTAATCGCTTTTTTGCACGATGTAGGCTAGATTTTATGGCCATTTCTGTTGTATCTAAAATGTCTGCAATTTCCTTGAAACGATATTGAAAAGCTTCTTTTAGAAAAAAGATAACTGCTTGTTTTGGGGTAAAATGCTGAAGCAATAGATCCACACTATTCATTTTATCTGCAATTTGATCATTTACTGTAGTCTCAGTTTGTTCGATATCTGAACTAATTGTTTCATCTTTTCTTTTACGTAAAGTATCAATCCAATGATTATAAGCAATTTTATTCAATAAAGCGGAAGACATTTTTTCATGCTCATAGTACTTTACGGCTTTAAAAAAGGTTTCTTGTGCGATATCGTCACCATCCCATTCATTTTGAGCAAGAAAACGGCAATACCGCTGCAGTTTTGGATAGTGTTCCATCCAATAATATTCCTCAGACCTTTCACCCTGAATTCCCTTTTCTATGCTGTGCAGGCCAAGCTTACTAGACATTCATGTTCACTCCTTTATCACACTCTCTATCCTATAAACGTTTGAAGAAGGATAAAAAGATACGGGGTCAAAAAGTTTTTTTATTTAATGTATGTAATTTATTTTAAAATTCTTCTTTCTTTATCTTGATTTTTACTTTATAGCTTGTTACAAATCGAAGAAAAAAATTATAAGCAATATATTGGAATAGTCAAAAGCAATATCACATTATTTTCATTATAGCACCGAATACTTTTTCTTTACTTAATTAGTATCTTTCGACTAAAAAAGCAACAACCTTAGTGAGTTGTTGCTTTTTTGACAATTACTTATTAAATTTAATCACGACGATCATCAAACCATCCGATTAAATACTGTAAGCGTTCTAAGCGGTGTTTTGGTTTTCCAGAGCGAGATAGATCATGATTTTCATCCGGGAAACGTACTAGTTTTGTTTCCACTCCAAGACGTTTTAGAGCAACATACCATTGTTCTGCTTGCTCTATTGGACAACGTAAGTCTTGTTCACTGTGCATGATCAGGATTGGTGTTTTTACTTTGCGTGCATAATGAAGTGGTGATATCTCTAAAAGCTTAATCGCGTCGTCCCATAAATCAGCATGTCCATGCTGCCATTCTGTGAAGAAGAAACCAATATCACTTGTGCCGTAGAAACTATGCCAGTTACATATACTGCGTTGCGTAACAGCTGCTTTAAAGCGCTCTGTACGTGTAACAATGACGTTGGTCATGTATCCACCGTAACTGCCACCAGTCACAAATAAATTGTCATGGTCGATGTAGTCATAGTTTTCTAATCCATAATCTAGACCCGCCATTATATCCTCATAATCCATGCCACCGTAATCACCGATAACAGCATTAACAAATTCATGGCCATAGCCCTGACTACCTCTTGGATTCGTATATAATACGACATATCCTTTAGAAGCCATTAATTGCATTTCATGATGTAATCCATTTCCATATGCTGTTGCTGGTCCACCATGAATTTGAAGGATCAATGGATATTTTTTTCCTTTTTCAAAATCATAAGGCTTCATGATCCATCCTTCAATCTCCTTATTATCTGTACTTTTGTAATGGAAATTTTCAGGTGAACTTAAAAAAACTTCATCAAAAAGCGCTTGATTCCAATCAGTTAAATTACTAACTTTATTCATATCATGTAAATCTTGAGAAACCAGATCTCCTGTAGAATGAGGAGTAGCAAGAACAAGTATAGCTTGGTCATCACTTACGATATCATAAGAAGTAACAACTGAATTATTTGGAGAAAGTGAAGAGGAAACTTCTCCATCCAAATTCACTCTAAATAACTGACAATCACCACCAACGGTTGCATTAAAATAAATAGTCGTACTTGCCTGGTCCCAAATAAGACGTTGTTCTGCTGTGTCATACTTTGCGTCAACACCAACAAGATTTCCGACTGTATAATCAAATGTTTCTGTTAAATTTGTCAATTCACCTGTTTCAATAGAAAACAGCAGAACATTCGCATTCCCTTGACTTCTTTCACCACGAGCATGCCCAACTACAGCTAGCCATTTGCCATCTGGTGAAAATGAAGGTGCCATAATGTATCCATTTGCTTGATAGAAAAGTGTCTCTTCATTAGCATCAATATCAAACTTCCAAATAGCAGGAAGGTAACCCCACTCTTTATCTTCTGCTTTCGTACCAATATAATATAAGCTTTTCCCATCTTGAGTAAAGCGAGGTTGGGAAAAATCATGCTCTCCATCAGTAATCTTCCGATAAGCCTTTGACCTGATATCAAATAAATAAACATGCTTATGTTCATCACTATAAATACCAACTCCATCGCGTTTATAACGAAGTCTAGTAATGACCTTTACATCACTTTTATCTTCTTTCTTCTCTTCTTCGTTTGAAAGCTCAAATTCTCCATTAATCGTAAGAGCTAGCTGATTTCCATCTGGTGACCATGTAAAATCACCAATTCCTTGCTTAACGTCTGTCAATTGGATTGCTTCACCGCCATCAATATGTAAAAGCCAAACCTGATTTTTTCCTGTTCGATTCGAACGAAATGCAAGTTTTGTTCCATCAGGTGACCACTTTGGTGCTACATCTTTTACTAAGTTCTCTTTTATGTAATGAGAAGTATACTTTCTCCCATCGCCATTTAAATCTGTTATGTAGATATAAGAGTAGTACCCATTTTTTTCTTGATCAACATTTGTTAATACATAGGCAATCTTGTCTTTTTTAGGGGATAATTGAGGATCTCCTACAAACTTAAATTTACATAAGTCCTCTGCGGTAATTGGGCGGCGTTGTGTCATTCTACTTTCCTCCTTATTTTGGAATATACAAGTCTATCTTAGCATTTTGAAATTTGAAGTAAAGTAATTTATCTGTATTTTCAAAATAAAAAGATTTTTATACTAATAGAGTCATTACCTACTACGTTCAAGGCTAACAATATTTATTTTTGGTATAATTTCAGTCAGTACATCTTAGATATTTTTGTACTAACTTGCAGATTAGTTGAAAAAGAAATGATAATATATATGTAAGTATAGTAGTGAGATGTTTAGGAAGGACGTGCAAAACGATGGACTTTGAAACAGTTATGCAGGAATTGGAAGCGCTCGGTAAGGAACGAACGAAAAAAACTTACATAAGTAACGGTGCACATGAGCCACTTTTTGGAGTAGCTACTGGCGCAATGAAGCCACTTTCAAAGAAAATAAAGAAAAACCAAGCTTTAGCTGACCAACTTTACGCTACTGGAAACTACGATGCCATGTACTTTGCGGGAGTCATTGCGGATCCAATGATAATGACTGAAGCAGATTTTGAACGATGGATTGATACTGCGTACTTCTATATGCTTTCTGATTATGTAGTTGCTGTTACGCTAGCAGAAGCCGATATTGCTCAAGAGGTTGCAGATAAATGGATTGCAAGCGGTGAAGAACTCAAAATGTCTGCAGGTTGGAGCTGCTACTGCTGGCTTTTAGGTAATCGCGCAGATTCAGAATTCAGTGCGAGTAAGATTTCAGATATGCTTGATTTAGTAAAAACCACGATTCTCGATTCTCCTGATCGAACAAAATCGGCAATGAATAATTTTGTATACACAGTCGCTATCTCATATATCCCACAACATGAAAAGGCTGTTGTGACCGCTATGGAAATCGGACCAATCGAAATCAAGCGAGAAAAGAAAAAAAACGGCATCCTACATGCTTCCCAAAACATTCAAAAGGATTTAGATAGAGGTTTGAAGGGCTTTAAACGTAAACATGTAAGATGTTAGGATATTAATTTTTTATGAGAAATATCATTTCTTAGGAGCTGTGAAAACAGCACCTTTTTTACGTTTTGGAAGTGGTTGATAAATGATTATTTTCTATTCTCATAAAGAAATAACTAATTAAATAGCCCAGACTGGTGATTCCAAATATGGCAAATAATCCAGGTGTCAAAGCAAAATAGAAACTAAAAGGCAGCGACCAAACAAAAGCGATTAACATGAAACTTATTTTTGAATTTAAAGAAGCATAAATCGTTAAACAAGCAGGAAGAAACAACAAAAATAGCGTGCTTATATTTACGCCTGTTTCTTTTACATCTGAGTAAGGATTAAGATAGTTTAAAATTATCCACAAAATCATACTGATCAAACCTGAAAATACTCCTAAGATAACTGAAGGTTTTATAATTTCGGTTCCCCCCTTCACAAAAATTTTATGAAATCAGAAGCCTTTACCTATATATTATAGAAAGATTGATAACTTTCCTTCTTCATCAAAATGCTAATGTCTAAAAAAAAGAGACACATAAGTGACTCTTCTTTTTAATATCGATATGTTTAGGT
>NZ_JBALMS010000166.1:0-19336 GCF_036962205.1 Bacillus sp. JJ664
ATATAAAAAAGTATTTATGATTACTATATATTTCAATTACATTTTGCATTCCAAATTTTTTCTGCCACAAAATAAAAAAGATATAGTAAGTAGCTACTATATCTTTAAAGTATTGTGACGTAAAAAGCTTATTTTTATTCTTGGGAACAATTGAACCTTAGAGCGTAATTATACTATTGATTATTTACTTTCAGTTAAGTGCCCATTTTCGATAAATATAACTCGATCACATAAGTCTAACATTCGTTTATCATGTGTAACCATGATCGCAGCTTTATTTCGTTCTTTCACTTCATTTGCCAGCATTTCAACAACGGTTCGGCCACGTTCAGAATCCAAACTAGCTGTTGGTTCATCTGCGAAAATAACTTCTGGATCATTCATAAACGCTCTTGCGATGGCTACTCTTTGTTTTTCCCCGCCTGATAAATGTTCAGGATAATTCATTTTTCGATGTGTTAATCCCAACCGCTCTAACAGCTCATCGGCTTTTTGATTAGCTACTGCTGTTTGACCACCAGTTAATTCGCTAATTAATAACAATTGATCTTTTACTGTTAAATACGGCAACAAGTTGGACATTTGAAAAATGAAACCAATCTTACTCAATCTAAATTCAGTAAGTTTTGAAGCAGGTAGCTTACTAATTTCTATATTATCTATAATTAATCTTCCACTACTAGGGGACAGTAACGCACCAGCAATCGAAAGAAATGTACTTTTCCCAGACCCTGAAGGACCTACAAGCGCTACAAGTTCACCTGATTTCACTTGAAGAGATACTTCATCTAGTACTTTGATTGAAGATTCTCCATCTTTATAAATTTTACTAATATTCTCTAGCTCTAGTTTCATACTCATTAATTAGCCCTCCCAATTGCATCAACAGCATCTATTTTTGTAATTCGGTATAAGGATAATAATGAGCCTATAAGAGCTACAACTAGAAATAAAAGTGAACATCCTACTACTAACTGTAAGTTATAAACAAATGGCATACTATTTGGTAATATTATTGATAATCCGTAAGTTAATAAACTGCTAAGTAATAGACTCACAACCGTCAAAACAAGAACCTGAGATACAATATTTTTTGCTAAATAACTTGTTTTTGAACCAATTGCTTTCAGTACACCAAATTGGTTGATTTTTTGAATCGTTATCACATAAAAAAATACTGCCAATACAAAGGCTCCAATGATAAATAGAAAAATAATCATCATGTATAAAGAACCTTGCTCTTCCTTGTAGCCCGGAATCCCTTTTAGTGCTTCATCTTTTTGAATGACATCAATTCCAGTTATTTTTTCTTCTATATTTTTTGCATGATCCGAATTTGTATTTAATGCAATCGCATTAAAATCTTGTTTACCATTAAAAATCATTGACCATTCGTTAAAATTCAGATGAACGACTGGTGTATGACTAAACGATTGATTTTCTGTAAATCCGATTACCTGAAACACTTTTCCTGAAATTTGATCAATTATTTTATCTCCTAAACGAATTCCAACGTCTTTAAGTGAAGCATCCACAACTACTTCAGATTTTGTATCATTACTGATCATTCTACCTTCAATGACCTTTGGTTGGAGAAATTCATTTGTATCAATTGCGAAGAATGAAGCATCAATTTTTTTTGATCCTCCATCCTTCATTACTGTAGTCATTTGAATACCTAAAGGAGTTGCATTTTTTTCATTTATATATTGCTGCACTTCATTTAAATTTTCTTTATTTAACGTGGAATGACTTAAGCGTTTATCAGAATCCTTTCGAATAACGATATAATTTGCTTTCATACTTTCAATTGACGAAGCATTATCAAATGACAATCCTTTTGCCAGCCCAGTTACAAATAGAACAAGTAAAGATATCAGGATCATAATGCAACTGATTAGTAGAAAGCGAAATTTAGCATGTTTAAATTCTCTTAAAGCAAGAAACATCAACTATTCATCTCCTTTTCTAATTTCTCTCTTTAGTATAGAAATGGAAAGTGAACAGAAGGTGAACAGTTCATTACATTTGCGGAATTTTAATTAAAAACAAGGTTCCTTCATTCATTTTACTTTCAACATGTATATCTCCATTATGACATTCAATAATTTGTTTCGTAATTGCTAGCCCCAAACCAGTGCTTGATTCTTTTCGAATTCTTGCCTTATCAGCAATATAGAATCGATTAAATATAAAAGGCAGGTCATTTTCTGATATGCCAATACCCGTATCTTTTATCTCGACCGTTACCATATCATGTTCACTAGACAGTCTTACCGAAATCAAACCACCTTCTTTATTAAACTTAATACTATTCATTATTAAATTTGTCCAAGCTTGATGTAATAAATTTTTATCGGCAACGATATTCGTTGGAGCTAGTTCCATTTCAATTGCTAGATCTTTCGTTCGCCAGCTCCATTCATTTGTTACGATTATTTGTTTGATCTGTTCGGCAACATCAAATTCCGTTTTTTGTAAAATTTCTTCTTCTTTATCTAATGAGGCTAATACTAATAATTGTTTACTTAACAAAGACATACGTTTACTTTCTTTTTCAATAATTGATGAAAATGATTTTCTTTGTTCGTCAGTTAAATCATCTGCTTGTAATGATTGTGAAAAGCCTTGAATTGACGTCAGGGGTGATTGAAATTCATGCGAAACATTTGAAACAAACTCCTGGCGCATTTGTTCAATTTGATCTAATTTTTTTGTCATTTTTGTAAAATGATTGGCTAGCTTACCAATTTCATCTTTTCGTTTAATTTGTAAACGAATCTTATACTTACCTTCAGCAATAATTTTTGTGGCTTCTGTTAGCTTTACTATTGGTTTGACAATGTAACGTGTGCTAATGAAGACCATTACAATACTTAATAAAATTGTTAGACTTAGGATGATCGAAAATAAAATTCTAAGCTCCCCGAACTGAAGCTCTACATTTGGTCGAAAAAATAATGCATAATGTTGATCATCTCCATGTATTGGAACGCCAATTGTGTTAACAACTGAATTATCAAAAAATCCTGTCACGAACCAATTAGTCGGATATTGAGATATACCATGATAAACTTTCCCATTTAATACTGCTTCCATAGTTTTCCCATCCAATTGATTCTTTCTAAAAGAACCACCGTAAAAGGTCTGTTTCTCATTCTCATCTACTAACAAAACTTGATAACCTAAATCTCCTACATTCTCTAAATAATCCTGTATCGATAAACTAGGATTCTTTTCATAAAATGTTTTCACTTCATTTGCCATTTTTGTTAGCTTTTGATCATTATAGGGCTTTAGCTTGTAATGATAATAAATATTCGATATTAGAAACGACACTAAGCCACTAAAAATCATGACAAAAATCGTCGTCATCACAATCCTTACATATAATGTTTTCACTTTTTCGTGACCTCCAATTTATAACCGACGCCACGTACAGTTTTAATGGAGAAATCATCTGTTAAATTTGAAAAACGTTCTCTTAGTCTCTTAATATGAACATTTATTGTACGATCATCACCATCGAAATCAGCACCCCAGATTAAATGTATTAATTCCTCACGTGTAAATATTCTGTCTGGATAACTTGCTAATTGTGATAGTAATTCAAACTCTTTCATCGGTAGCATTAATAGCTTACCTTTACAATAAACTTCATAGCTTCGACGATCAATTATCGTTTCATTTAGACTAATTTGAGTTTCATTTATCATCGTAAAACGTCTTAGCAATGCTTTAATTCGAAACAATAATTCTTTCGGCTCAAAAGGCTTCGTTACATAATCATCCGTTCCAACTTTAAACCCTTTTTCCTTATCTATTAATTGATTTTTTGCAGTAAGTAAAATAACTGGAAAATCATAGTCATTTCTAATTTCCTCACAAAGCTCATATCCGTCTTTATTCGGCATCATAATATCAACAATAGCTAAATTAACTTGTTGCTTAGCAAGCAATAATGAAGCCTCCTCCCCATTTGCCGCCTCGAATATTGCATAACCTTCAGCTTGTAGAAAATGTCTTAATAATTCTCGAATATGAGCATCATCATCAACAATTAAAATTTTTATCATAGAAACCTCCATTTTCCCTTTAAAAAATAAAACTAATCTAATTCTTTATGTACTTGCAATGTTCTCTTTCAATTTGAGCTTATCATCCAATCTTAAAATAGTTGTTAAATTCATGAAAAAAAAGCTAATAATATACTTTTTGTTTATCAAAGGTATTTTATCAAAACTAAAGAGAAATTGTACCATTAGAATCAGTTGTTTTACACAACTAAAATCCTTCTCCACTTGCAGAAGGGTTTCTAAATACATGCGAAACTTTCGTTTTTATATCTACGATTTTTCCTACAAAATTAAAATATCCTCGAGTATTCCTAATTCATTTCACAATACTAAACTTATAAATGAAATAAAAAAAGGACTACCGAAGCAGTCCCATCGTTATTTCATCAAGTTTAGTAGATCAGTCTATTAATCAGTTAAAAATATCATTTTAATTCTAACTATCATACAAATTTATTTGGAGCGATTGGCAGTTTCTTCATAAAAGAAATCTTTACTTAGGGGTAAAAAGTTGAATTAGTTCTGCACAACTAATCTTTTTAAGTAGCTCTTTATTTGCCCAGCTAACAACACGGTCTTCCCAAGCGACTAAGCATTGATTGTCTTTAGTTTCCATAACAGTACCGACAGCACCATCTAAACTAAACATCACATAATTGCCAATTGCAAACATTGCAATCACCCCAGTCTAAAGATAATACCGTGCCCACCTTTCGGGTATTCCCATTTTATATTTTGATGAGGACATCCAATTCTACAACTTCCACATTCATGACATCCTTCATAACCTACATGCATTCGAATATTTTCCCATTTATAGACTTCAGCCGGACAGAAAATTGTACAGATCTTATCCGGACATTTTGTTAAACAAATATCCGAGTCTAGTACAGTTAAGTGCGATTTTGTATCAGCATTAAAACGAACGAGATATTGTTTTTCCTCAATTGTATGTTCTTTCTTTGTCTCACTCATTTATTTCATCACCTTCCATGCTTTATATACATCTTTCGCAAGTTTATATTTAGATTTTACACCTCCCAAATCACTCATGATTTTCTTTTGTTTTTCCCATTTAGATTGACCATCGACAGTGAACATTTGACTTGCTGATTTGTTAAGAAGAGGGATATATTGCTCGAAATATTGAGGGAATTTATCAAAATGATGAGTAGCATCTTTGTATTTTTTTAAATCTTGGCCTACAAAGCTATCTAGTAATTTATTAGCATACGATTTTAAGACATTTTCGGTATACTGACCAATTTCTTTTGCTTCAATAATAGTTTCGGCAGCGAGTCTTCCTGAAGTCATCGCCATATTGGATCCTTCACGGTGAATCGCATTGACTAATTGTGCTGCGTCTCCAATGACCACTACACCATTTCCGACTAATTTCGGAATTGACTTATAGCCACCTTCTGGAATTAAATGTGCCAAATATTCCTGTGGTTCACTTCCTTGAATATATGGACGGATCATCGGATGTTTCTTGACATACTCTAAGAGTTCATATGGTTTTATTTTATGTTCAATCATACCCGAAAGTAATGTACCGACCCCAATGCTTAATGTATCTTTATTCGTGTATATAAAGCCCGTTCCCACGATTCCTTTTGTTGCATCCCCAAACAACTCAATTGCACAACCTTGATTCCCTTCTAAGCCAAAGCGGTCCTCTATGATTTTGCTATCGAGCTTGACGATTTCCATCGTCGCTAAAGCAACCTCATCTGGTCTCCATTCCTTGTGAAATCCTAGAGATTTTCCTAATAAAGAGTTAACGCCATCAGCCAACACGACCACATCTGCATATAAATCACCATCTGGTCGATCTGTTCTGACACCAACAACAACTCCATTTTCTACGATACATTCCAATACGACCGTTTCATTGATTAGTAATGCGCCTTGCTCAACTGCTTTTTGAGCAAACCACTGGTCAAACTTTGAACGAAGCACGGTAAAATTGTTATATGGCTCTTCAGCAAATTCCAACCCTTTGTAACCAAATGTGGTTGCAGATTGCTTATCTAACATCATGACACGCTGCTCCACTATGACACGTTCGATTGGCGCTTCCTTCCAAAACTCTGGGATTACGTCTTCCATCATTTTACGGTAAAGAACGCCTCCCATTACATTTTTAGAACCTGGATACTCTCCTCTTTCAATAAGGATTACATTAACACCATTTTTAGCTAGCTCGTATGCACATGAGATACCTGCTGGTCCTGCTCCAACGACAATTACATCAAATTTTTCCGGCATGGTCGTGATTTTCCTCCTTTAAAGAAAAGCTTTCTTGGAATTGTTGGATTAAGAGTGGAATGATTTCGAATGCATCACCTACAATGCCATAGTGGCACGATTGGAAAATAGGTGCTTCTGGATCTTTATTAATGGCAATGATGAGACCTGAGTTTTGCATTCCAACAATATGTTGAATTGCTCCTGAGATTCCAATTGCAAAATATATTTTAGGCGTAACAGTTAATCCAGTTTGACCAACCTGATGATGGTGTTCCACCCAACCAGCTTCGACTACATCTCGACTCGCACCAACAGCTGCACCAATTGATTCTGCAAAAGTGTTAATGATTTCAAAACCTTCTCTACTACCAAGGCCTTTTCCACCTGCAACAATGATGTCAGCTTCATCAATCCGTACTTTCTTCGTTGTCGCTCGCACAATTTCCAATACTTTTGTTCGAATATCTTCTTCCTTTAAATCGATTTCTTCTTCAATCACAATTCCTTCAGCACCAGGATTTGGAGATAACGCTTTCATCACTTTCGGACGGACAGTTGCCATTTGAGGACGATACTTCTTACATAATATCGTCGCCATGATATTCCCACCAAATGCCGGACGACTTGCTAATAATAAACCTGTATCTTCTTCAACGTCTAAGACTGTCGTATCTGCTGTCAAACCAGTTGGTAAGTCTGTCGCAACAGCACTAGCTAAGTCCTTACCTTTTGAGGTTGCACCATATAATAAGATTTCTGGCTTGTATTTGTTACTACATTCTAATACTGCTTTCATAAAAGATTCCGTTCGATAATCTTTAAAAATCGGCTGATCATAAACATAAACAATATCTGCACCATATTCAAAAAGTATAGGGGCTAACGATTTCACATCATGACCAATTAAAATCCCTGCCAGTTCACAGCCACGTTTTTCAGCTAATTGTTTACCTGCTCCTAATAATTCCAATGATACTGGTGCGATCACTTTGTCATTTTCCTCAATAAATACCCAAATACCTTTGTAATCTGAGAAATCCATTTATACCCCTCCCTTCACTTCAAATAGTTCTTTCTTATCACTTAAAATCCTCATTAATTCTGCTACTTTTTCATTTGATGTGCCTTCAAAAATTGTCCCACCCTTTGCTTTTGGTGGAGCCCAAACTTTTGATACAATCGTCGGAGATCCTTTTAAACCAAGTTGTTTGATATCCACATCTTCTAAATCTTTAACTGCCCAAATCGTTGGTTGGTATTTGGCAGCTTTGATCATATTAGGCAATGTAGAATAAGGGACTTCATTTATCTCTTTTTCAACTGCAAATAAACAAGGTAATGTTGTTTTTATTACTTCATGGCCGTCCTCTATTTTTCGATGAACAATCGCATATCCATCTTCTTTATTTATCTCATGAACTTTTTTTACTGAAGTTAAAGGTGGGATATCGAGTCGTCGAGCAATTCCTGGCCCAACTTGTCCAGTATCACCGTCGATTGTCATTTTTCCACAAACGATCAAATCAATAGGTTGAATTCCCCCTATCTTTTCAATCGCTTTCGTTAATGCATAACTTGTCGCTAACGTATCTGCTCCAGCAAATGCTCTATCTGAAATCATATATCCTTCGTCAGCACCAATTTCTATACATTTTCGAATTGCCTTTACAGCAGGAGGAGGTCCCATTGTAATAACAGACACTGTCCCACCATATCTTTTCTTCAATCGAACCGCTTCTTCTACTGCATGTGCATCGTATGGATTCAAAATTGCAGGCGCACTTGCCCGGTCCATTGTATTGGTTTTTGGATTCATTTTAATGATTTTTGTGTCAGGTACTTGTTTAATACAAACTACAATATGTAACACCTAGTTCACTCCCCTTTATCTTCCCTTCACCCTTAGCTAGTAAATGTACATGTATTCAACTATATTAATTTTTATAAGGAAATATGATAGAACTGAGTGTTAGTTTTAATATTTTGTTATGGTAAATAAAAAAACATTTGCGATAATTGCTCAGAAGTGTCTCATACTACTAGACTAGTTTGGTAAAAAAAGTATTCGTAGATTTCCACTCCAGGTGGCTCGCTTTCCGTGGGGCGTGCGCTGAGCCTCCTCGGTGTTTCCACCTGTGGGATCTCAGCTGTCCCGCTACTCCCACAGGAGTCGAGCCAACTTCCGTTCCAATCTTTCAAGTAATATCAGTATGCAAAAACAACAATTTTTTAGTAAAAATGTGAATAGCTAATATATTGAACAGTTCCAAATAAAAAAAGACATTCGCGTCAATACTCGCAAATGTCTCTTGATGTAAAATCTATTTTTTAACCTACTAGTATTTGAATGGTATTACCTGATGGATCCTTCGTGTAAGTAATTCCATTTTCTTCAAATATTGTTGCATTGATGTTTGTTAATCTATTAATCGCATTCGTTTTTTCTTCTTCACTTGGATATAGCAATGTATAATGTTTTAATCCTACACTGTTTTCAAGTGGCGCAGTACCACCAGCGCTATGCCACGTGTTAAAGCCTAAATGGTGATGATATTGTCCTGTTGATACAAATAATGCTTGGTTGCCGTATCTAGTTACTACATCAAACCCTAAGCCTTCGCAGTAAAATCTTTCTGTGCTTGCTAAATCAGAAACTTGTAAATGAATATGTCCCATAATCGTTTCTTGCGGAAGACCTGTAAATGTTTCTTCTCCAGCAAGTGAAAGTAAGCCCTCTACATCAAGGCGACGACTATCCATAACAACCTGTTCATTTTGCCAGTTCCATCCTTCGTGTGGACGATCTGCATATATTTCGATTCCATTCATATCAGGATCAGCTAAATATAATGCTTCACTCACTAAATGATCAGAACCGCCTTGTAATGGATTTCTAGTTTCTATAAAATGCTTTAACACAATACCTAAATCTTTTCGAGTTGGTAAAAGTAAAGCAAGGTGATATAATCCTGTATTTCTATCATTTCTTGGAACACTTTTTTCGATCTGTTCTAACGTAATTAATGGCTTAACCCCATCAGCAGTTAATCTTGCTTTAGTCGCTGATTCATCTAAGATACGTAGTCCAATTACTTCTTGATAAAATGAAATTGAACGTGATAAATTAGATACTTTTAATTCTATAGTTGGTGCATAAACTTGTGGCTTCACATGGAAATTCACTTTACATTACCCCTTCTAGAAAATAATACAATTATTGTTAACACTAACAAAACAAACGGAGCTATTGCAACATTTAAGTCTTGGCCAGAACTTAGATGAGTGTAGACTGCACCTGCCATAATAATGGCTAATCCAGCTGATGCAAGGGTAGCTATTTTAGATTTCCAAAATCCTACAATCAGGCCAATTGCACCTAGTATTTCAAATGCTCCGATTAAATACATGAAACTTTTAGAGTACCCATATACTTCTTTAAAATCGTGTAACATCTGGGTATTACCACTTAACTTAACAGCTCCAGACATTAAAAACGCAACAACTAATAATACTTGTAAAATACGAGTTAACCACTTCATCTCATTCTCTCCCTTTTGTACATATTTATAAATGGTAACCACAACATTTGTATACTGAACTCAAAATAAGAACAGTTTTGTGCATAATTTAACCAAAATTGCTCACCTGCATTGATTCTAAATATCATTGTCACTTATTCTGCAACTAATAAATACCCACAAATTTTATTCTAGTTTTTAAGTTCAGTCATTCTATAAGTGTGCTTAACTTAAGAACAGTATAACTGATAACTGTTCTCGTTTCAAGTGCAATTTTGAATTTAGTTTACTATTTATTCTTCGATAGGTGCATACTCAACTATATTTTTCTAAGCACATTACATTTCAAGCTCCTTAATAAAAAAATACCGTACATGAATTTGTACGATATTTTTATATTGATTCTAAACTTTTATGATTAGCTCGTTTTACAAAGTCTGCTAAAGTGTAACTACATAAGAAACTAAGCATATGATCCTCTGCCTCTATAGCGAAATCAGAAAAAACATTATTCATTACTCGTCCACTTGAACAATCTGAAGTTGATTCGATTAACGCTGTCGATAATGGTTCAGTCATTTGCAATGCGAGATATACTTCTTTAAGAGTGATATCCTCCGGTGCTCTCGCAAGGAGATATCCACCATCTCTACCTTCTCTAGCTTCTACAATTTTTTCTTTTACTAAAGGAGCCATAATTCTTCTCATAAATGAAACACCAGAACGAATATGTTTAGCAATTGCTTTACTTGGAGTGACACCATCAGTTGTAGCTAGTAATACCAATGCTTGTATCGCAAATCCGAACCATTTCGGAGTAACTGAGTTTTTACAATTTGACAATTTAATCACCTACCAGTGACATTATTATCTCTTGTTTCATATTGCCTTGCAAGTAAATAGTCGTTTTCAGTAAATTTTATATTAAAAATAAATCTGTTACAGTTTAAAAATCATAGCGAAATATTCGAAGGGGAGCTCATCCACTCTTCACAAGTGCACCTCGGAGATAACGATTTTCTTTAATTAGGCATAAAAATAAAAAGATGGAGATTTTCATCTCCATCTAAGTATAATAAAAATTTGATTTTAGACTGATTGAAAACGTTTGCCTTTCGAGGCGCAAAGCCGAATGAGGAGCGGAGTTACCTTTAACGGTAATGAGCACCGCAAGCAGGCGAAGCAACGAAGAAGCGAGCGTTTGGTGGGCAGTCTGATTTTATTTATCGAGCATATCCGCCTAAGCTTTGCTCAGCCATTTGAACTAAACGCTTTGTAATCTCTCCACCAACTGAACCATTAGCACGAGATGTTGTATCCGGACCTAATTGCACTCCAAATTCAGAAGCTATTTCGTACTTCATTTGATCAATTGCTGATGAAGCGTTTGGTGAAACATATTGATTTGATGATCTTCTGTTTGCCATGTTGTCGACTCCTTTGTTTGTTGGATGCTCTGATGTTTTATCAGATTAAAGATAGTATGATTCAGTTAAATTATTCTATACATATATTTACATATTTTTTTCTTTTTCCAAATTTACTTTTTATTGCCATTCATAAATGTAAAAAGCATGATTTCATAAAAATTTATGTAAGTTCAAAAACTTGTACATTCTAAGATTATTCACTATAATTCCTTTATACTGTATAAAATCACAACACAGTTTAAGTGAAATTAGATATATATACTTGTAAATAAATACCAAAGTACACGAGAAGTTTGTACGAAGGAGGAGAATAAGATGGCAACGAATAGATTTCAAGATAAAATAGCAAAACAATTACACAAAATCCCTTTATCAGTGTTAGATTTAGCACCAGTTGTTGAAGGTAGCACTCCTGCTGCTGCATTTAAAAATAGTCTTGATTTAGCAAGACATGCTGAACAATTAGGTTATCTTCGTTATTGGTTTGCAGAGCACCATAATATGCCTGCAGTAGCAAGTTCTGCAACTTCAGTTGTAATCGGTCATATCGCAAGCGGGACTTCCACTATCCGTGTTGGGTCAGGTGGAATCATGTTACCAAATCATCCACCTTTAGTAATTGCAGAACAATTTGGTACACTTGAATCACTTCACCCTGGTCGTATCGACCTAGGACTTGGCCGTGCACCAGGAAGTGATATGCTAACAACTAGAGCTTTAAGACGTGACTTACGAAGCGGAGAAGACTTCCCTGCACAACTTGATGAGTTAAGAACTTATTTTGATCCGTCACTTGGAAATGGCAGTGCTCATGTTCAAGCAATTCCAGGCGAGGGCTTGAATGTCCCAATATGGTTATTAGGATCAAGTGGTTTTAGCGCGCAATTAGCCGCTGAACTAGGACTACCATTTGCATTTGCAGCACATTTTGCACCTGATTACACAGTTCAAGCAATGCAAATTTATCATAACTATTTCAAACCATCGAATGTATTAGATGAACCATATGCAATGATCGGACTAAACGTAGTTGTTGCAGATACGGACGAAGAAGCAAATAGACTATTCACAACTCAACAGCAATCTTTCTTGAACTTAGTTCGTGGTGGTAAACCTGCATTACTGAAACCACCAGTTGATAATATGGATGATATTTGGAGCCCATTTGAAAAGCAAACACTAGAAAATCAAATGAGACTGTCAGCAATTGGAAGTATTGATACAGTAAAAGATAAGTTACAAGCTGTATTAAATATGACGAAAGCCGACGAAATAATGGTCAACGGTTCTGTATTCGATCACTCTGCTCGACTATATTCATATGAATTACTAAAAAAAGCTGCTGAAATGAAGTGATAAAAAAGAAAACTCATCTTCTATTGGAGATGAGTTTCTTTTTTCTTGTATGTACACTAAAAAGATTCTTACTGATTCTTTTCATTCTCAAATGGCTTTGTTATCGCGAAAATGACAAAACTAATTAGCAGTAATACGATATTTGCAATCAATGCATATTGATTCGGAATAAATGGCAGGATAAATTGGAATTCAAATTTATCATCAAGGACACCAAGAATAATCCCCCGAATAATCCCTTGTGCACCAACTACGAACAAAACAATTCCTAAAACTCTTAAAAATGTATTGATTTTGAATCACCTCTATAAAATTTCACTCTATTCATCTTTTTTATATTTTCTTCGTATTCTATTAATCAATAAACCGATGCCTAATATGAGCGCTACACAACCTAATACTGCATCAAATGGATCGAAATGTACAATGACAAATTGGCCATCACTTTCACTATATCCCTTAAATTCTTTATCTGGACCGAACATGTAATATTATCCACCTCTAATAAAATTGAATAAATGAAACTACTTCATACTTAAATTTCAATAAAAATGGATAACTTCCTTCTAACTGAAACTTAAAATCTTTCAGGTTAAACATTCATTATTTTCTGGCACAGGTTTTTTCATTACCAAAAGAGCGAAGAAACTCATTTGCAACTTAAAGACAAATGAGTTTTTTCTTTAAAAAATATTCTATTTTGCTAAAAGGATTTGATATACCGCCATCATATCCCTCTTATTCAATTCACGAATTCGATTAAAAATTGGGATATCTGCAACTTGATCTGTAATTTGGCTCTCTTCAACTACATCACTAACTTTTCCAGTTAGCCACGTTTGTACTTCAAAACCCTCGACGATTTGTTTTCGCCCTTCATCATTGATACCACTTGCATAACAACTTACACACGGCACTGATAATTTATGGACACCATCATGAAGACCGTCTTCTGAGATAACCTTTTTCCCTTTACAGAATGGACAAGGATTACTTGATTTAATTTTATTAATCAATGTCACAATTTTTTTGTAACCAAATGCCTCATATACATAAGTTAATTTTTTGTATTTTCCATTTGTAAAATACTGATCGATGATGTTTTCTCGCGTTTCGTAAATACCCTCAAAATCACAAATTGTGATTTTGTTTTTACTACTGATTGTTTCAATATTACCTTTAATTTGATCCCAGAAAGGTAAAGCATTTTGTAAAACCACTTCGTAATGGACAAAACTTGCTTGTTCAATTTCAAACATTTTAAGCGCAACTTGTTTTTCTCTTGGTAGTAAAGAAACATCCTCTGTCAGTACGATATCGCCACCAACAATTGTTTTCAATTTTTCCAGAACAGGTAAATTCCCAACTGTTTCCATCACTTGATCAATTGGTTGATTGATGATCTCTCGGATATCACTGTTACCAAACATTAATTTCTTATGATGTTTTAAAACCGTCCCTTCACAAACTGGACAAGTAATCATCTCTTTTGATTCTTTCATTTGCTCTTTAATGATTGATTTAGAGATAAACATATAACGGCCAATGATAAAGTTGAAACCTTCCCAAGTTCTAGAAGCCTTACCTGCTTTATCATAAAACGACTTTTCCCAATAACCATATAAAAACGTATGTTTTTCAGCTTCAGTCATTTCATTGTAACTTTTACTAATATCATGACCAAGTTCATTCTTAATTTCATCAAATAAGAATTGTAATTTAGGATATTGATAATATTTTAAAACTTCCATTACGTCTGGATGTAATAAACCATCCCAAAATGGCACTGTTTTGTCTTGAATGACAACATCGATATCAAATTTTTCAATCACACGACGACCAGAACAACTTGGACAATGATTATCTTGGTAATAGAAATCAAAGCTTTTCGTATCTTTATTCTTTGGATGAGCACTTACGATATGGTTAATTAACCCGCCAATTTCATAAAGAAAACTATATTGACTATATAAATGCCGCTCAAGATCAATTGCGATTACTGGTGCGATCTTTTCTGATTCATATTCACCATAAATCAATCTTGCCATTGATGATAAGCTTTTTAAGATACCGCCTTTATAGACATTTTCCGCATTTTTAAAATAATCTATATGGTTATCTTGGATGTAGTGTATCCCATTTTTTTGATGAATGGTAGAAGCAATTTCCAAAGGTTCATCACTATGAACAGTTTCAAGGTTACGATAATACTCCTCATGACTAAGCACATCAAGATGTTTTACTGGTTCGATCTGCCTTTTACCAAAATCAACGATGAAATCAGAGCTTTCTAACATATAAGCATTATGTTCAATCATCATAATTGATACAGATTCATCCTCAAGAATTACCCTAACACTATCAATGAATTGGTTTAAAATATTTTGAGACAATCCTTTAGAAGGCTCATCAAATATAAACAGCGTATGTGGATTTCTTGCATTACCAAATAGCTCAGAAACTAAATGAACACATTGAAACTCACCAGTTGATAATGATTGTGTTTTTCTTTCTAGTGTTAAATAACCAAGACCAAGCTTAATTAATAAGCTTAAGCGTTTATGTGCGATGTCTTCATTTGGCAATTCCTCAATAATATCTTCAATTGAACGCTCAAAAATATCATCAATATCTTCACTATATTTTGTCAGTTTCTTTTTAATATCTAAGAAAGTCGCAACTGTAGATCGACTTGTAATTGATTGATTACGATCTTGTCCTACAATCACCAGCTTATCCTTTGGATGTCTATTCAGAAAATCCTTTGCCATACATTCGTTAACAAGTGTAGATTTTCCACATCCAGATTCACCCGTAAAGGTTACCAATCTATTTTTTGGAATCTGAATTTCATCAATTTGAATATTTCGACAGTAAAGATCATGAAATTGATAATAATTACCTGGTTTTGCTTCATTACGTTCCCAAATAATTGGTTTAGGACGTGGTGATTCTTCAACAATTTTCCCACCATATTTACCGCTACCAGGACCGAAGAATAATTGTTCATCAGAAGCATCTAGGACTGTATCAGAATGATCAATCAGCCAAATTTGATTTTTATAGCCTAATTGTTTAATTTGTTCAAGTATCTTTAATAGAGTTTGGTGATCAAGACCAACAGAGATTTCATCAATAATAATGACAGTGTCTTCACTTGTCGCCATGAATTCAGCTAAATAAAGTCTTGTTAATTCTCCACCTGATAATGTACCCATTATCCGATTCAGTGTTAAATAACCAATATTCATATTAATAATGTTTTTAAGAATATGTTGCTTGGCTTCACTAATATTTAAATCAACTGATAAAGAAAGAATTGATTCAATGCTTAAGTTATTAATGTCGGAAATAGTATGTAGTTTATCAAACAATTCAATTGTGTATTGTTCAACTTCTTGGCTATAGCGCTTCCCATTACATTTTGGACATTCAACATTTTTAGTCGTTCCGCGCCCCTTACAAGCTGGGCACCAACCTAATTCATTATTGAATGAAAAAACCTCTGGAGAAAGATGAAACTTCTCAGCAAGGCAATCGCGGATTTCTTTAAATACACCAGTATGTGTACCAATTGTTGAACGAGGATTAGATGATATAGAAGATTTTCCTAGAAAAAGTACTAGCGGCATTTCTTCCATTTTGATGGCACTGAAGTTTGTTTCCATTATATTTGAAAATAGATATTGATACTCCGCCTTTGGTAATAATGATACAAGTCGTTTCTTTGATTCTTCCCCAATAGATTGACAGAACGTTGTTTTTCCAGATCCAGATAAACCAGCTATCCCTAATGATTGATCGACTGGAAGTACTGCATCCAACTGATGTATATTGTTCGCAATTAATTGATTTATTTTCATAGTTTCATCCTCTCATTCCTAGTTCTCTATGCTTATTCTTTCCAATCTGTGTTACTTTTTAGACTTACTTACAAACCCACCTTCCGTTTAATGATTACTATTTATTCTAAGTTAATACGAAGTTTGTCGATTCATAGATTATTATACAATGTCGAGTATGCAAACGTATATCTAGTAAAGTTCTATTTATAAATAACTTGTCTGATTTTCATTTCAGTAAAACACTTACCGGGGCAATAAAAAAGAGAGCCATTTTTTTACAAGGAATCTCTCCGTTTCTAATTACATTAACTTCCGTCTGCCTTTTATCTTAAACAGAAAAAGGGCTATATAAAAAAAGCCCCCCTTGTTCAACTAACGAATTTGTTAATTAGAAAAAGTATCGTAAATAGTCAATAATATAATCAGAAAACAAATTGAACTTAATATAATTTTCATTTTAAGATTTGGTTTTGTATTTGTTTTTTTATTGTTCCCCTTATTTAAATAGTAAACTAGAGGACCCACTCCAATTAATAAATAAGCTATTTTTAAAATCATTTACTTCCCCCTTCTTAATTAATAATTTTTTATTAATTATACACTTTAAAAGGGGTTGAATAATTTGGGGGAATTCACATTTTTTACACATAAATTCAGTTAATTCCTATTTAACGAAACTACTAGTTAGCATAATAAAAAAATAAACTGCCATAGCAGCCTAGCGTAATTCAATTAGCATGGGTTAGTTGTATTAAAGAGGTACCTTTCTTTTTAAATTCGATGTCGCTATAAAATCATTTTGTATCAATTAAAATTTGTTTAAATTAACACTCGCCAAAGGTATTCTTTTGAGCAATAAGAAAATCATTCTCCCTCGTTTGTTTGATTCTGTTACACTTAAGTGTGTGTCTTATACATAGAAAAAATGGAATCTTTGGAGGAGAACCGTTTGAAAAAAATGATCTTGTTTGCTTCCGTTATTGGAATGGTTGGGACAATTTTTGTTCAATCGACCAAAGCAATAACGAAACCGGAACCACAAAAAACGATTTGTATTGATGCAGGTCATCAAAAAAAGCAAAACCTTCAGACTGAACCAGTTGCACCTGGATCAAAAGTAAAAAAAGCAAAAGTATCATCTGGTACACGCGGTGTTGCGACAAAAAAATATGAATATGAGTTGAATTTAGAGGTGGCACTTCAGTTACAAAAAGCACTCGAAAAAAAGAATTACCGGGTGATTATGACGCGGATGAAGCATGATGTGAATCTAAGCAATATCGACCGTGCGACAATTTGTAACGATGCAAAATCTGCTTTATCAATTCGCATTCATGCGGATGGAAGTACGAACAAAAATACACAAGGTCTTTCCCTATTGTACCCAACTGGTACTTCTACAAAAAGCATTAATAAAGTGAGCGAATCCATTGCGAAAACTCTATTAACGGAAAGTATTCTAACAACAAAAGCGAAAAAAGGCTATGGAGACGGACTTCTCCCTCGAAGTGATTTAACGGGTTTTAATTGGTCCAAAACTCCAGTAGTACTAGTTGAAATGGGCTTTATGTCTAATACAACCGAAGACAAACGACTATCTACAAAAAGCTACCAGCAAAGTATTGTGAACGGTCTGGTCAACGGGATCGCGAAATCTGTTCATTAAGTAGAAATTTTCATAAATGGTCATTTAACTGACTGGCTTTATTTAAACTTCATTTAGTAAAAAAGAGGATAATCGATTAATGAAAATCCTCTTTTTGACATTTAACTAAAACAGTATTTGAATTTTAAACGGTTTCATTATTATTCTATATCAATTTATTTAGATATCCATTCATATTGAATATCGGGTAAATTTTCTTCATTTTTGTTCCCTCTCCCAATTATTTTGAAGCCATTCTTTTCATAAAAGCGTTGAGCTTTTTCATTTACTTCAAATGTATTTAGTGTTAATCTCCCACTTGAATGCACTTTTACTAGATCCAGTAATAATTGACCAATCCCTAATCCTTGGTAATTTATATGAATATATAATTGACTTACTTCCCTTTCATTATAGGCAATCATTCCTACCACTTTTTCATCAATTAAAGCTATATCTACTTTAAACCTTTCTAGTAATATATGATTTAGAAAATAAACGTGGTTGTCAAAGCTATGAGTTTCTTTTTGACCAATAGCATGTTCCTTACTATCTCTCCACATTTCCACTGTATGTACATCGTAATTTTGATTATACTTTTTAACGATAATATTATGTTGAGTCACTAAACATACTCCCTCATGTTTGTTTTTAACTAAAAACTATCGATACATTATCCTTTTCACTCATTTTCGTAATGACTAACTATTTCATTTCGCATTTTTCAGTTCATGCTTATCTTTAGATAACTGCTATTACTGTTTGATTAGTTTGGAACTTGCACACATTAATTCCTATGTAAGCATATTATGAGCGGGGACTTTTTAACTTATAAAATAAAATAATTATTGCAAACACAAATGTTACTGCATTAGCTGAAATAACAGCAAGATCATTAATAAATATTCCGTAAACTAACCAAAGTAAAATTCCTGCACTAAATAAAATGTACATCAATAATGAAATGCCTGACGTGTCTTTTGTTTTTATCGTTTTGATTGCTTGTGGTAAAAAAGATGCAGTCGTTAATATCGCAGCAATGAAACCAATGATTGTAATCATTTACTATTTCACTCCTAATAAAATATTTTTGTGTCCTCCAATTAATCTCCAAAAGATGAGACCTACACAATAGAGGTCTGCTAGTTCCATTGTTCATTCACTTTGTATATACACTATTTATCTATATATTATATGTTCTAGTTCAACTATC
>NZ_JBALMS010000167.1:0-156 GCF_036962205.1 Bacillus sp. JJ664
GATCATAATCAGTACACAAGCACCAACCCTTATCTTCAGGCCACCAATACGTAGGTGAACCTCTTAAACCATTTAGATCGTATAAATTTACAACATCTTCTAATTTACCACTAAATAGCTGGTCATCTCCAAACCAGTCATTGGTTTTTAAAAAAT
>NZ_JBALMS010000167.1:223-6583 GCF_036962205.1 Bacillus sp. JJ664
TCTTCAACTAATTTAATTTCCATATCTCCATCATCCGGAGATATTATATATCTTGGGAAATCCCCATTAAGTAAATTGATAAACGTATTTGTACTTATTTCTTTTGTATATTTGACATGAAACTTTTTCGCTAAATCCTTATATAACAATCTCGTACCAATATTAATTTCATTATTATCATGACATTGACTCCATAAAAGCTTATCATCGTTTATATATTTATCACGATATATCGGATGTAATATTTTACAATAATGACTATACCTTTTCGGAATACAATGAGATACGAAATGTCCTTTCCAATGAGGTGACGTACTTCCAAGTTCATCAATATTTAGCTTAATCCAATCAAATGATTTAAGAGATTCTTTTACCATCTTGTCATCTTCTCTTTCTATTTAAACTAAAGACTCTGTAAAAAATTTCCATTACAAGTACCTCGCTTTCCGCGGGGCGTGACTTGAGCCTCCTTGAAAAAGGTTGGCATACTAAAATCACGACGTCCTGTCTTAACCCATGCATGACCCACATACTGTGGGCTTCCTGCGGGGTCTCAAGTTTCCCGTATCTCCCATAGGAGTTTGCACCTTACATTTCAATCATACTCTAACTCACGTGCTACTTCTTTTGATACTCTAAAAGAAATTAGCTAAAATCAAAAAATTAATATTAACAGAACCAAACAAAAAGGAACGATTTGTTGTCCCTTTTAGCATATTTATACTATATCTTTCTTATTAAATGTTTCTTCATATCGTTTAGTCAAGATATAGTAATGATAGCCTCTTGAATTTAATATCAAATGAGATAATAAAGATTTCGCTTCTTCACGTTTGTTTTCTTTCAGTAATAGTTCGAAATCAAGTACGTTTTTAAGTCTCTGAGAACGTATTGAAGCCTTTATTACATTTGCTTTATCTAATTCATTTTCTTCAATAAATAGAAGTGTTTTATAATAGGAATTCCACTCTGGTATTTTAATGAAATCAATTCGTTCCTTAATAAATTGCATATCTTTATTTGAGAAGCCGTAAACCACTTGATAAATGGCTTTTTTTGAGGGGTTAATTCGCTTCTTCATAACATACTGATAAGACAGTTCGATCTCATCATGCTTATGGTTTGTAACTGAATAAAGAAAATAAAGGATTGATTTTTTTGACTGCTTGCTTAAATAACGTTCAATACGTTTTAGGTTTTTAGAAAAATAAAATGGATAAAATATAGTGAAAAAAAAAGTGAGAAGAAGTCCAACATAAAAGATTCCAAATACATATGATGGTGCATCATATAGACCTAAACAAAATGCGCCAATAAACAGTGAGATAATAAATATAATTTTTTTCATAAAGCCTCCGTGATTTACTTTCTAGATGAATCTAAATTATAACATCTGTATTCATTATTAGGTCTTTTATTTGTACAAGTAAAACAAATCAATTTATTTAGAATCAGATAAAATAATTAGAGTAAATGAATTACTTTTTTGCTAATTCCCATCAGATAAATCCTCAAAATTTGCATTCCAAAAACAAAAAAGCCGTATTAGCAGTAGCTCACGATCTTCAACTAAATACAGGCTTTCATTACATAAGAAAAAATTAGCTAACTTCTTTTCTTAAAAATAAACAGCAAAAGGAAGAACAATAATGTCCTTCCTCTTCCAATACATAAGATTGATTTTAATTTGATGATTTATTTAATTGATTAATACCATTTTCTATTGAAGTATATAATTTTTCAAAGAAACCTTCCATGGTAACCTCCTTTGAAATCACTAAATATGATCATAATTATTTCATTTCATACTCAACTATTCTGCCAAATTCTGAAAAAGTAGCTAATAAACTAATCAGCTACTAAGCGTTGTTGAACAAATACAGCCATTAGTTGAATAAAAACTCCTAAAGTATTCATTTTTTGTTTAAACATAAATGAAAAGCCCTACCTATATTAAATAGATAAGACTTTTCTGGTTAGATTATTAAATTATATTGCTGAATTTTTACTTAGTTTTTACCTTTTAGCGGACGATACCTCGAACACTTAAAAACATTAATAGATTCTTAATGGCTTTTTGAGCTGTTAGTAAGGCCTGATCCGCGTGAGAATGAATGGTTCTAACAAAGGCAATTCTAGAATAGGAGCTTTTCAGTTTACTAACATGAATTCCATCAGAAATGAGCTGACTGAATTCAGCAACCCCTTCCATATTTTTAATTTCATCTTTATTTTGAATTGTTTCAAGGACTCCATCAAAATTAACAAATGAATACCAAATTGCGGAGGTTTTCCTTTCCTCGTTCACAGAATTTAAGTGATTCACTAACTTTTCTTTGATTGATATTCCTGCTTCTTGTTCCACTAAATATTGAATGCAATCAATTCCAATCGAATCATAGATTAATTCTGGTAATTTATCACTAGGTGGTCTTAATTGTGTTTCAATGATTTTAGGTCCATCAATTGTATAAATGATATCTGTGTGTGTAATACCATATTCAATATTTAATGCATCTAAAAATTTAAATGTATATTGCTTAATTTTATTTTCGATATGAATTGGTAAATCCGCAGGAAAAACATGACCAATCTCAACCTTGCTATCTTGGTCTACATGCTTTTCTACAATACCAATCATAAAATGTTCACCATTTTCCGAAATAACCTCAACGCTAAATTCTTGACCAATTAAAAGCGGTTCAACCATAAGAGTCGAATCATCAAGACGAGGAGCTGCAGCTGATTCTGAAAACTCCATTGCTTCCTCTATGTCATCTTCAGTATAAATAACAGAAATTCCTGTACTTGCTTTCCCTTTTGAAGGCTTTATGATTAATGGATAACCTACCTTACTCGCAAATGATTTAATTTCCTCCACTGATTGGATCAGTTCACAAGGTATGTCTTCAAACTGTAAAGCCTCTAATCTTTTTCTCATTTTATATTTATTATTTACCCAATCAATTGTGCAAGGATGATGAAATTGAATATTAAGTGCTGCTGCAATTGCACATGCTTTTTCTTGATCCAATTCTTCAAAAGAGGAAACATGGTGAATTGGATTTAAGTTATGAAGATTTTTTGCATATTCTATCCACATTTCTGGGGTAGAATCATCCTTCATCACAATAATGGATTCATGACAATGTGCTCTATGTAAAAACGGTAACTCAGATGCCCTACAAATTACACTAGTTCGAATAGTAGATTGTATTTCACTTAATTTAGAGGAATAATTAGATGTACCTATTATTAGTATATGTTTTTTTGCTTCGACTAAATTTCCCATTAAAAATCCTCCTTCGTAAAACAAATTAGATACTGAATATTTAGTCATATTAATCTATTTATATACGTTTCAACCCAAAATATTATGAATATTGGCGAAAAAACAATATTTTTGTAGAAAAATATACAAATAGCTCATGACATTTATTAATAATTAGACTAAAATATAATTAAATTTCTGTAAATTGGGGTTTTGGAGTGGAATATATGTTCGATAAAGGATCAATTATTCAATATTTTCGTCAAAAAAAAGGACTCACACAAGAAGAACTTGGTCATGGAATCTGTTCGAAGACTCATTTAAGTAAAATTGAAAGAGGTCTTACGGAAGTTTCTGATGAGACTATTTCCCTACTTTGCGCTCGAATGGGATTTGATATTGATGAAGAAATTGGGATGCTTCAAAAGGTTGAAAAGATGCTTGAATCCTTGCTAAAACTGATTATTTTTCAAGATAAAGAAAAAGCGCATGCCATTATTAGTGAACTTGAAAAGCAAGAATTTAATTACATTACACCATTACATATTCGATATTTATTAATAAAAACTAGACAATTACTACTAGATCATCAATTAGAAGATGCTAAAAAAATATTATTCTCAAAAGAAATTCAAAATCAAAAAATACCCCAACTTGAGAAGAATTTACTAAATCATACTCTTGGCATATACTATATACAGACATATGAACTACATAAGTCAATTGAGTTTTTAAAAAAGGTATCTTTAGAATCATATAATAATCCCGAAATTCATTATCATCTTGCATTAGCATATTGTCATCTGAACGCACATATTTCTTCATATCATCATTGTCAAAAAGCAAAGGAATTTTTTGTTCATACAAATAATTATCAAAGATTACTAGACACAGAGATGATTGCTTTAATACTTCTTGAAGAAGAAACTCATCTTCTTTTCAGCGAAATAGAATCTAGATATGAAAACTTACTAGACTCAGTTAGAGTCATAAAAGATCAAGAAAGGGAAGCGTTTTTATTACATAATTTTGCTTATCAACTATATAAATTTAAGAAATATAGTGAAGCACGCAATTTTTACGAACGCGCTCTGATCTTAGCACCAAAAGAAAACGTAAACTATCTAACTGCTCTTTTTGGTTATATGAGATGTCTATATGCGGGAAATTTAGCAGATGATATTACTATTAAAGGGATTATTAAAGAAGGTATTGAAGAAGCTAAAATTAAAAACTTAGATTATTATTTACTGTTATTTTCTCTATACCACTATAAGTTAAATAATGATGAATTATTATATTTTAATTATTTAAGAGATAGTGTTTTACCATATTTATATGAAGTCAAAAATAAAGAATTTTTCGTTCCTTTGTCAAAGGAATATATTCAATATTTGATTTCTAAAAAAGATGGGAATTCTTTACTAGAGTTTTTAAGTATTTATCAAATTAACTATACATTGGAGGACTAAGAATGAAAAAATTAATTTTAATTGTTGCCTTATCTGTAATTGTTACCTCATTTACATTCTTATCAAATGATTCAAGTTCAAGTTCAACTGCATCACTTTCAAATTATGAAAATGATTTTGTTTATCCTTTAAGTAATCGTATTTTACCTGGAGGCTGAAAAAGCAAAACACGAATCAATCGATTCGTGTTTTTTCTTTTTTAATATGCCTTACCCCAATAAACCATTGTTTCTGCTTTCTTACCACAGCATACACACTCTTCTGTGATTTGCTCTTGTTCAAATGGCATACATCGTGAAGTTAAGCCAGCCTCTTCTTTAATTTTTTCTTCACAAGCTAGGTCTTTACACCACATTGCTTTAATAAAGCCTTGTTTTTCATTGCTTAATTGTTTTAGTTCGTTTAATGTTGCTGCTTTGTATGTTTTTTCAGCGCGATTTTCAAGTGCTTTTTCATATAAAGATTGTTGAATTTCTTCTAATAATGCAGTGATCGTTTCTTCTAAAGAATCCAATGAAACGAATATTTTTTCACGTGTATCTCTTCTTACTACTAACGCTTGGTTTTTTTCGATATCTTTTGGTCCAATTTCAACGCGAACTGGGATTCCTTTCATTTCATATTCATTAAATTTCCATCCTGGCATTTTGTCAGATATATCGATTTTCACGCGGGCAACTTTGGAAATTCGTTTTTGAAGCTCTTTCGCTTTTTCTATTACGCCCTCTTTATGTTGTGCGATTGGAATAACCATTACTTGTGTTGGTGCTACTTTTGGTGGTAAAACTAATCCACTGTTATCACCATGTACCATGATCAGTGCACCGATTACCCTAGTAGTCATTCCCCATGAAGTTTGGTGAACATATTGTCTTTTAGAATTTTTATCTGTGTATTGGATGTTAAAAGCTTTTGCAAATCCATCTCCAAAGTTATGTGATGTACCACTTTGAAGTGCTTTTCCGTCATGCATTAAACTCTCAATTGTATATGTTGCCTTTGCTCCTGCAAATTTTTCTTTTTCTGTTTTTTGGCCTTTTATAACTGGAATTGCCAAGAAGTTTTCTAAGAAATCTGCATAAACGTTTAGCATTTGTATTGTTTCTTCTTGTGCTTCCTCAGCCGTTGCATGAGCTGTATGACCTTCTTGCCATAAAAATTCTGTGGTTCTTAAGAATGGTCTTGTTGTCTTTTCCCAACGTACAACAGAACACCATTGATTATATAGTTTTGGAAGATCATTATAGCTTTCAATGACCTTCGAATAATGTTCACAAAATAATGTTTCTGAGGTTGGACGTACGGCAAGTGGCTCTGCTAATTCATCATGTCCGCCATGTGTAACCCAAGCTAATTCTGGTGCAAAACCTTCTACATGATCAGCCTCTTTTTGTAATAATGACTTTGGAATAAACATTGGCATATATACATTTTCGTGATCTGTTTGTTTAAATTGTGTATCTAATTCTTTTTGGATGTTTTCCCAAATCGCATAACCGTATGGTCTTAAAATCATACAGCCTTTAACGCTTGAATAGTCTACTAATTCGGCTTTTTTTACAATGTCTGT
The DNA here is from genome assembly GCF_036962205.1 of Bacillus sp. JJ664. Lineage (NCBI taxonomy): Bacteria > Bacillati > Bacillota > Bacilli > Caryophanales > Bacillaceae > Bacillus > Bacillus sp. JJ664. The sequence continues at coordinate 6,537 of NZ_JBALMS010000167.1, forward strand.
ATACCATTGCGAAAAATCAACATCCATATCTGTAATCGCTTCTACAA
>NZ_JBALMS010000168.1:0-296 GCF_036962205.1 Bacillus sp. JJ664
AAAATGGATGATAAATTTATTCATAGATTTGGTGAACCTGTAAAACATATGGACAGTGATGATTATACTTATTATCGTATAAAAAAAAATATTATTGCTGTAGATAAGAAAAATCTTAAAATTACACGGATTATGTTTAGTAATAAGACATCGGAAACATTCAACGGTATTAAATTAAACGATCCTATTAAAAAAGCGATAAAAGCATATGGACATAATTATTACAAGAGAGTGGAACAGGGAACAGATATCATAGGTTATGTAGACCAAGAAAAAGGTTGGATTTTGGAATTTTG
>NZ_JBALMS010000168.1:429-3341 GCF_036962205.1 Bacillus sp. JJ664
TAACTGGCGCGTTAGTTACATATCAGCAGGGAAGTTCTACAGCTTTTTTATGTTGCGAACTGGCAATTTTGTTAATGAAGAAATATGTTTTCATCAAAATATTCCAAATAAAAAGGTGATGAAAAATGATTAGTGGTATGGAATTAGTAATAATAACATTTTTTACTATATTAGGATTAATATTTTGCATTATAAAATCAATTAAAAAAGGCGTATTAGGGTTGGTTTTATTAGTCATATTATTTGGAACAATATTCGGTTATTTTGGTTTGCCTACAATACTACACGCTTTTAATTTTTAATCCAAGTTTTGGTCAAGATAGATTAGAAAATTAGATGTTGAAAGATTCTTCTTTATAGAAGAATTATTATTTTTCTTATTCAAGTAACTGGCGCGTTAGTTCAATAATAAAATCATGATTCGAATTTGTGGCTTTTTTCTTATTCAAGTAACTGGCAGAATAGTTGAGAAGAAATCATAATTATTAAAGACAAATTCAATTGGAAGGTGTGTGCGAAAAACCCATCCCTTACGATTCAAGGATGGGTTTTTTAGTAATTTATTATTTAGTGAAATGAAGACCCTTTTGTTCGAAGTAACATTACACTATGAATCAAAAATTAGATCCATCTCCAACCACAATGATTACGATCTCTGTCATCGCGTCGATCTTCAGCACCAGCAACTCGATCATCGATGCAACGATCTACTGCACGGCAGAATTCATCTCGATCAACCCTGATTTTAGCGTCAAATGTAAAATCTCTTTTATTTCTGTTTCGATCACTTTCTCCACCAACAAAATCATTATTACGGTTACAACCCAATAAAAACACTCCTTTTCCTTTATATTAACTACCTTAACATCATATGATATTGTTTGGACAAGCGTTCTAGACGTTAGTTGATTTAATAGAAAAACAACGTATATTTTCCGCAAAGTTGTTGAGAGTAAACGAAGGTAATAGAATGGCTATTACGGATAAATGTGAAAAAGTAAAAACAAAAAAGGATTTAATAATGTTAATTGAATCACTAAGAACAGACTTAAAAACAAATGAAGAGGAATGGGAAAATATCACACATGAGCACTATTTAGAGTCTATTGAAGCCTGGATAACTGACATTGAGAAATTATCAGAAGAACCAAGTTGGAAGGCTTTTGCGAATGTCCTATTATCGGGAAATTTCTATGAATAATATTTTTTTATTTCCACTAACTGATTCATAAGTTGGTTCAATCAATTCAGAGGTTCCCGACTTCTCATACCGTTTGGATGTTAAATCGAGTAATTAATGGTATTGAGGGAGAAGAAAAGATAGACTACATAGATATTTTACAAAATGTCATTAAGTATCCCAAGGTCAGTAATGATTTGAGTTCTTTTACTAAAGAATTATTATCCCTACATATATAAGTAATTTAACTACCGAGCGCGTTAGTTGAAGAGAAAGCAGCAATGGCTGCCTTTTTTTATTTAAGGATTTGGCAGTTTAGTTAATTTAGGATTGATATAATTAAATGGATAAATATAGTAAACCAATTAAATGATTGAACGGAATTAAAGGGTAATTCCTTTTGTTAACCATATTATTGAGGAGGGGATTTAATGGCAATTAAGATTTGTCCCATGTGTGGTAATGAGAATAAGTGCTCAAGTGGGAAGACTTGTTGGTGTAATGATGAGTATTTCCCAAGAGAGATATTTAATCAGATATCACCAGAAGAGGTTAGAAGATCTTGTATATGTAAGTCGTGTTTAGATAAGTACAAAAAAGATAAAGGAATAGAAGACTTAAAACCTTCTGATATCGGACCAATGGTCTTTGGTCGAAAGAATGAACCTAAACAGGACGATGAAGTATGTTACTGCTATGAGAAGTTTAAAGATAAACTTAAACCAGGGACAGTAACTAAGTGTTTCAAAGAGAAATGTGCTACTTACCTAAGATGCATAGAAGAACGTAATAATAATCGGAGGTGTTAATAATAGCATTTGAACATTTACAAAAAGGCTCAATGGAAGACCTAAAACTACTTTAAAGGAGTTTGAACATAGGCGTCTAAAAACAAGGTATGGTCAAAAAGAGCCACTTTTGTGACTCGTGATCTTCAACTAACGCATGCGTTAGTTGAAAACTCATAGCAGTCAATGCCTGCTTTTTTATTTATGTATTTGGCAGGTTAGTCATATTGAGCGAAACGGCGCCATTTTGCTTGCAGTAGGCAAGTAATCAAAAAGCCTACCATAACCAAATGTAGAGCTACAAACAAAAGGAGCCGTTAATATTATGAAGGATAGTCAAAAATTTGTTGGTTTAGTTCGTTCATATCAGTTGAATATGAATTTATAATAATGTGTTATCATTTATTTAGATTACGAAACGAATATTATAGACAACAATGAACAAAAGGAGATAGAAATTAGAACAGTTATTTAGGAGTTCTAATTATTAGATTCGTTTTGTAAGAAAGACCATTTTTGGTCCATCTTAATTAAAATAGAACATAATTGACGATTTAGGATAACTTTTACACCTAATTGACTCACTATAATTGAATTATTATTGGTCTTCCTTCTGTAACTAACTGGCGCTTTAGTTTAATAAGTAAATAAAGATCACTTACTATATGAATATATTCAAATTGCTTCAAAACTAACGTATCATCTAAGGGGAGGATGTATAATGTTTTTTTATGATGTAATTTGTTTTTGTTGTTTAAAGGAATTTAGATTATACGAAGGCAGTAAGGAATATAAGTTATACAAGGTGAATAGAAAGCTATTATATTGTTGTGTACAATGTCATGGCAATATTCGTTTAGAAGCTATAAAACATTTCTTTAGATAGTAAATGGCGAGATAAGTTTGTTGAACTAACTGGCGCGTTAATTGAACATGAAAAACAA
>NZ_JBALMS010000169.1:0-2111 GCF_036962205.1 Bacillus sp. JJ664
TTATGGTAAAATTTAATAAAGTTTATTTCATCAAAATAATAAAAAGTGAGGGGAATCTTAGTGAATAGTAATAACAAAATAGCAAACATAATCTTATTGATTGTAATACTCGTTCCTACATTGTGTTTTGTTTTACTACATTCAACATCAAAAATGGCTGTAAGAACGAAGTTTTTATTTGATGGCCATCCTATAATTGCATTAACTTCACCAATAACAACTAATGAAGACGAAGATTTTACATATTACACTTTTACTAAATTGAAAAAGCCCGTAATTACTGCTTCAGGTACTACTTACATTTCTAACTTTAGAGTAAATAAGAAAGTATTTTTATATTTTGCTAATAATTATAATCCAGGTGTTTAAAATAATTAATTTCATAATGTTGTCGTAATAAAAGGTTCTNNAACGCGCCAGTTAGTTAAATAAGAAACTTAAAATTTATATGCTAATTTATCTTTGCATAAATACAGGTGTCAGTGAGTTTTTTACCATCAGCTGAGAAATCTTCATTGCGTAAAATCCCTTCAAGCTCAAACCCTAATTTTTCAGGGATCGTACGACTTTTCGTATTACTAGATTCACATCGTATTTCAATTCTTCTCCCATTCAATTCATGAATCGCAAAATTGGTTAATCTTTGTATTGCTTCTGTCATATAACCCTTACCACTAAAACGAATATCTATCCAGTATCCTATTTCAAATTTAGGAATATCCCAGTCAATACTTTGTAAACTGCACGTTCCAATAAACATATCTGTTTCCTTACTGAAAATAAGAAAACGAAAACTTTCACGATTTAAAAACTGATTATGTGCACGTCGCAAATTGATTTCTGTTTCAGTAATTTCAGGCACACTTTGAGCAAATGGTAACCAAAGTTTAAATTCATTAATTGAAGCTCTTATTGCAGCATTAACTAATTCACCATCGCCAGCCATCGGAATCCTTAAATATAATCGTTTAGTATCTATTTTAGTTGGAATATCTATTAATAGTGGATCCATTTAATTCTCTTCTCCCTAATTGTTTTTTATAATTATATAACTTTTTTATCGGTAGAATTTTTCAAAATGTAATTTTCATTTAGAGCTATACTGCTATTACTTCAAAAAAAGAACAGCCAAAAGCTGCTCACACTCTTCAACTAACGCGCCAGTTAGTTTAATAAGGTTTCCAGGATATTAGCTACACCATCTTCATCATTTGAAGTTGTAATTTTTTTAGCAATACTTTTTAATTCGTCTATTGAATTGTCCATAGCTATTGGAATTCCACATATTTTAAATAGGCCTAAGTCATTAAAATCATCGCCGAAAACCATTGTTTTTTCTAATGAAATATCTAATCTTTCTGCAAGGTTTGTAATTGCAGACTCTTTCGAAATGCCTAGTCTCATTATTTGTGTAAGTTGATTCGAGTCCGTATTTATAACATTTACTTTATCCCCGAACTTTTTATTAAAGTCCAGTATATTCTTTAAGTGTGAAACAAGTATTTTCGTTGGGCTTTTTAATTTTATTTCTACAATCTCAATAATTTCAGGATTCTTAGAAACCTTCATGAATGAGCGATAATCAACCTCTTTATAGCTGTACCAAGTATCATTAACTTCAATTGAAAATAAGTGCTCAGGTTCATTGGAAATTAAGTATTCAATAATTTGTTCGTTGATAGTTGAATCGATTGTGTAATGTTCGTTGATTTGTAATTGGTTATTAATAATTAATGCACCATTATAAAAAACAATAATTGCTATTTCTTGTATCTCCTTTGGAAGTAAGTCTTTTATTGTTCTTGGTGGTCGTGCCGTTGCAATTATAATTGGTATCCCATGTTTATGTACTTCTATTATTGAATCTAAATTTCTCTTACTTATCATCTTATCGGAATTTAATAATGTACCATCTAAATCCAATACTATTGCATCTACTTTATTTCTATCCTTTAAAACACTCATAATTACCTCCAAGTTTCTATAAATCTGGTAGTAATTAATATTCTTTATGTAATAAATTTTCCCTTTTCTTATTGAACTAAACCGACAATTAACACAATTAAAAATGGACTACCGAAGCAGTCCATAGCTTTTCAACTAACGCGCCA
>NZ_JBALMS010000169.1:2137-2292 GCF_036962205.1 Bacillus sp. JJ664
GTTAGTTCAATAAGGAAACACATACAAAGATTTATTTTCGTTTTAATAGTCATCTAATGATTTTCGTTCCCAACCTTTTAATAACTTTTTCATTAATTGATTAGAAATATTCAATGCCTCTTCTCTATTTGATGCCGGCGCAGATATCATAAGAC
>NZ_JBALMS010000170.1:0-3116 GCF_036962205.1 Bacillus sp. JJ664
TATTTTATTCATTTGAAAATAAAAGCATTTAATGTACGGTTTTGCAATTATTTATCTTGGTGAGAATGCCCCACCTAAATAAGTTTTATAGCCGTAGAATTTTCTACAAGAATGATTTTTTGATAGTTTCAAAGAGTGGACCGTACACTTGCTACTATTAAAATTTACACAGTTATTACATATTCTAAATGCATGTGGATTTGCTAAATAAATTCCCTTTGATTTTAATATTCTATCGTTAAATTCATTTGTTTCCGTATTATTCTTTTCCTTTACTTTCAACATTTCTTCATACTTTTTAATTGAATCGATTAAATCTCTTGTAGTTACTCTTTTAAATGATGGCGATGGTGGATTAGGATTCGGTTTAGTTTTTTTCTTTTTCTTCTTAATAGAATTGATTTGCTCGATTGGAACTTCACTAATTTTAGTAACAACTTCTTGTTTTTGTGTGGTTTGCTTTGTTAAACCGCCAAGTGCAATATTTTTCAAAGATACTAACTGTTCTTTTGAATAGCTTAACTTTATTAAATATATAGTATCAGGATTCATAGTTCCTTTATTAGTAAGAATAAAAGAACTATTACTAAAATCGTGTTGTAAAATTAGTGATGGTTCAAAATATAGTTGGAAGCTAAATGATTCATTACCACTCTTTTGAATAGAAAAATTACCATTTGATAGTCTTCTATCTACATTATCAAAAGATAATATATCTTTTAAATACTTAGCAGTTTTTCCAATAAAGTACATTTTTAATTTAATCGATTCATCTTTATAACTAAAGATAAACCCTTTTTCATGGTGTTCTAATGAAGTTATTTTAACTTTATTAAATCCAAACACAAATTTATAAATCCCTTTTTTAATTGAAGCATCAAAATAGATATTTGTTTTCATGTAATCACCTTGTCATTATTTTATCTAGGCATTAATTAATGATTATATCGGTTGTTTCGCTGTTAAAATCAACACGAATGAACTTTAGTCGTATAAAAAAGTAATAAATTAATTCTTGTATAAATTTTATTCATTAATTTGCTATTTCCCTTTTATATTTTTATAAAAAACAAAACCACCATTCCAATAGTGGTTTTGTTTTAGATATTTTTTAATTTATATTTCTTTTAACTATACTCATCCCAGGAGAAAATGAATCATGGCTTTTCCTCAATGATCTACATCCATTTGAATATACCTTCTCATAGTTCGAATATCGCTCAACCCTCCGATTTCTTTCACATTATCAGATATAACCAAAAAAAATTCACTGTTGTAAGAAGTAATTCTATTTAAGTTGTTATTTTTTCTCCAAGCCGTTGTTTTATATTCTATCTTCAAAATGTTTAAGTTGTGAAATGTGCAAAAAAACATTAAAATTTATAATAACTAAATTAATAAAAATATTATTATATCAATGTTTATATAATAATATTTGTGCAATTAAAGGAAGTTGGTTTAACGTATCTATAGATGTAGTTAATGTATAGTTGTATTATTCATTTTACAAACAAAGGAGGGATTTGCAATGGTGGGTTTAAAAGATATTAAACATTCAAATATTCACATAGGGAATTTTATAGAAGAGTTTTTAAATAGTAGTATTTTAAAAAAAGGTGACGTTGCTGCAAGAATGAATATTTCTAGAAATACATTAACAAGTTTATTTTTAAAGGACGTGTGGCCGAAAAATACTCTAGAAAGTTTTCTGGGGGCAATTAACGATTTAACTCAAAGTGGGTCGAGTTTTGATAATCTCAGACTTTTTCCAGTAGCTATTCCAGCTTTTATAGAGAACGGAAAAGGTGTGGTTAATGGGGTTGTTGGGCAAGGAATAACTGTTGGTCTAGTAAATACATTTAAAGGTGTTGTAGACGAGCATCCGTTTAACAGCAATTTAGTTGTACAAGGATCAGTTGGTCAAGGTAATGCGGCCAGAAGTGTGTGGGTTGGTATTCGGGATAATAGAATATCGAAACATGGTTTTAGTTCTGGTGTTTATGTTGTGCTTTTATTTGATTCAAAAGGCGCATATGCTTATTTATCAATAGCATATGCGGTTTCAGATAAAGAAGTAAGTAAATTAGAATCAATGGCTGAAATACCTGCAAAAAAAATAATGGAAGCAATTGAAGGGGATAAACGATATGCTGGGATCCAACCTGGTTCAATAGATTTAGGAGAAACTTCAGGTACGGTTGCAGCAGATTATGAAAAGTCAGTTATTGTTTCTAAGAAATATCTAATTACGGATATTGAAAAGATGCAACTTGAAGAAGATGTAAATTTATTATTAGATCTGTTTTATGATTTTGTGTTCGAAGAGTATTTTGAAGTTTTAGAAAAGCAAATGATGGAACCATCAGATGAAAATACAACTGATGATAAGAAGAAGTCTGTTAAGAAGAAGGGTGGAAATAATTACTCCACTATAGATCCTGAAACTCATTTGAAATTACTTGCTGCGAAGGCAGAACACAATAGTAAAGTTGGTAAAGCTGCTGAGGAATTTGTGTTTAACTCTGAAATCGAAAGACTAATGAGTATGGGGAGAGAAGATCTTGTAGATAAAGTTAAACATGTTTCAAAAGAAAAAGATGGATTAGGGTACGATATTTTAAGTGTTGATATTGACCTGTATGGAGATCTTGTTGAAAAATTTATTGAGGTAAAGGGGAGTTCGTTAGGTGGGAAAAATACTTTTGATTTCTTTTTAACTGAACGAGAGTTAAATGTTGGAATGGAAAAACGTGAGAAATATTATTTAGCTTTTGTTGAATATGTTGGATTTGAAAAGCAGAGGTTTTTTGATGTCATTAATCCGTTTGAAGATTCGCCAAAAGGAGATCTGATAAATAAACGACCAATTCTTTTTAAATGTAGTTTTGAAAAAAATATTTAAAAGTTGTTAAAAGGTACCTGCAATAATAGGTGCCTTTTTTTACTTAAAAACAAAAGAAATAAAATTCAAATTTTTGTAGAATGTCATTTTAACAATAGAACCTTTTTCCCAAATGGGTTGGTATAACCAAATAATACTTTTTTTATAGTTTTTTGAAAATTTCTACTTTATAATTGTTATTATATTATTTTTGGTAATTAAAATTTATTGTTGA
>NZ_JBALMS010000171.1:0-8221 GCF_036962205.1 Bacillus sp. JJ664
ATATTTGTATGATTTAGCGATTAGGAAAAAAGAATTATATCAATATTCGATTGATTTAGTAACATTTGATGATTTACAAGTGATTGCAGAGGAATTTATTGAGAATGATGCGAATGATTATAGGGAAATATAGAATAGATAATTGACAATTTATTAAGTCTCTGAAAAAATAGAAGGTAAATATTTCTAAATGTTTTGGGGTGACACAAATGGAATCAACAAAAATTAAACTAAGTATAAAAGATATCCTAAACAAAGAGTTCAAAGTTTCAATGCGTGGATATAATCAAGAAGAGGTTGACCAATACTTAGATACAGTTATTAAAGATTATGAATCGTTTCAAAATCAAATAGTAGCCCTACAACAAGAAAATGCAAAGTATAAAAAATTATTAGAAGATCAAAAAAATACAACTCCAACACCTTCGCCATTTAACAATACGAATACGGATGTATTAAAAAGATTGTCTAATTTAGAGAAGCATGTTTTTGGTAGTAAACTATTCGAATAATTTTTACTAATCTAATTATGAAAGAAAGCATTGCAAACTAAAGTAGAATTTACTATACTAGATAATGTTCGTTTCATTATGTTCGGGTAATCGCTGCAACGCTTGACGTTGTTGAGGAAAGTCCATGCTCGCACAGACCTGAGATGGCTGTAGTGTTCGTGCCTATCGAAGTCATAAGATAGGGTAGCTGGTAAAGCTAACGGCAGGGAACGGACCTAAGTCCTTTATGGATATGGTTCTACTACCTTTAAAGTGCCACAGTGACGTAGTCCTCGAAGAAATGAGAGGAGTGGAACGCGGTAAACCCCACGAGCGAGAAACCCAAATTATGGTAGGGGAATCCTTTCGAAGGAATTGAACTTAGAAAGGGACAGAGTATTTCTGTAGATAGATGATTACCACCTTTACGTACGAGGCGAGAGCCGTTTGAAGTACTAAGGAACAGAACATGGCTTACAGAACATATGAAATGATGAAACTGTTTAAAACTCTCTAATCTTGGAGAGTTTTTTGTAATTTTGACGTGTTTTGTTCATAATGAAGATATGGAAAATAAAAATAGAAAAGTGCATTCTTATTGAATGAGATAGGTGAAAAAATTGACTAAATATACACTTATTGCAACTGCTGCTATGGGAATTGAGGCATTAGTTGCAAGAGAAGTTAAAAGCTTAGGGTTTGAAGATGTACAAGTTGAAAATAGCCGCGTTTTATTTAAGGCTGATGAAGAGGGTATCGTGAAAGCGAATCTATGGCTAAGAACAGCGGATCGTGTAAAGCTTAGAGTTGGTGAATTTAAAGCAACATCTTTTGATGAATTATTCGAGAAAACAAAAGCATTACCATGGCATATGTTTATTCCTAGAAATGGACAATTCCCTGTTACAGGTAAATCTCAAAAATCGAAACTATTTTCAGTTTCTGACTGTCAAGCGATTGTAAAAAAAGCAATCGTTGATAAATTAAAAACGATTCAAAATATACAAGGTATGTTAATTGAGGATGGTCCATTATTCCGTGTTGAAGTTTCCATCTTAAAAGATATTGTTACCTTAACAATCGATACAACAGGCCGTGAAGGATTACATAAAAGAGGATACCGCGTTGAACAAGGCGAAGCGCCATTAAAAGAAACACTTGCAGCTTCATTAATTTTATTAACGAACTGGAATGCTGATTTACCATTTGTTGATCCATTTTGTGGGTCAGGAACTATTCCAATTGAGGCTGCCTTAATTGGTCAAAATATTGCACCAGGTTCTTTTAGAAGCTTTGCTTCAGAGGAATGGCACTGGATTGGTAAAAAACGTTGGGATGAAGCAAGACAAGAAGCAGATGATATGGCAAATTATGATCAAAAGTTAGAGATAATTGGTTCAGATATCGACCATAGAATGATTAATGTATCAAAAGCGAACGCTGATGAAATAGGATTAGCAGATTCAATCTCATTTAAGCAAATGCAAGTAAAGGATTTTACGACTAGATTAGACTATGGTTATGTAGTCACAAATCCACCATATGGTGAACGTTTAAATGATCGTCCATATGTTGAAAAATTATATGCTGATATGGGTCAAGTTTACACGAAATTAGACACATGGTCGGTTTATGTTTTAACTAGTCATGAAGGCTTTGAACAATTCTACAGTAAACCTGCAACTAAAAAACGTAAATTGTTTAACGGTTTTATTAAAACAGATTATTACCAATACTTTGGAAAACGTCCACCAAGGGATTTTTAATTGTGCACTTATGGAGACACGCTTTTTAAAGTATTTAATGGCAATCTAGCTCAAATATTTGTAATGTAAAAAAGTACTAATTAAAATACTAATTAGTACTTTTTTTACAAAGAAACGAATGAATTCTTATAAGTTGATTGATGGAACAATTCTAAAGCCATGATTTTTTTCAAGAAGATGTGCAACATGCCAATTTGTTTCTGCAGTACTTTTAAAGCTCATTACCATGTCATGGAATTCATCACTTGTAAAGTGCTTCTCATGTTGTAGTAAATAAAGATCTCTTACTACACTTACATCATCATTTGTGTCAAAATTTGATTGAATCAATGAATACAAGTACAATCAATCATCTCCTATACAATATTATTAGTTTGGACATATTTAAAGTTTTCCCATAATCATTGAGTTCATCTCTAATTTTTGTGTAGGATATGAGTGTTTACATAAACAGTTTCAAAATAAATTTGTTAAAATGACTATAAGTGAAATGAAATAAGTTTAAAGGGATGAGATATATGAAGAAACCACGCATTGGTATGGTCGGCTTAGGGAATATTGCTCAAAAAGCTTATTTACCGATACTTACAAAAGAAACAAACTGGAGTTTTGAAGGTGCATATTCACCAAGTAAGGATAAACGCAATTCAATATGTTCACAATATCGTATTCAAGATTTTAGTAGCTTACAAACTCTTGCTGATCAATGTGATGCAGTATTTGTCCATAGCTCAACTAGCACACATTTTGAAGTAGTTTCTTTTCTATTATCTTTAGGGAAAGATGTTTATGTTGATAAACCTCTAGCCGCTAGTATTGAAGAATCTGAAAAATTAGTAGCGTTAGCAATCAAACATAATCGAAAATTAATGGTAGGATTTAATAGAAGATTCGCACCAATGTATGTAGCTGCAAAACAGCAAGCAAATAACATTGCTTCAATTCGTTTTGAAAAACATAGAACGGATAGCATCGGTCCAAATTCCTATGAATTCACGATGTTAGATGATTATCTTCATTTAGTAGATACAGCTAGGTGGTTAGCGAATGGTGATATGAATGTTATCGATTCCACAATGAATGTAAATAATGAAAAGAATCTAATTTACGCTGGGCATTTATTTAAATCTGATTTAAATGTACCGATTTTTACAGAAATGCATCGTAAGGCAGGTACTAATCTAGAAAAATTAGAACTTGTAACAGAAGGGGCGATCATTCGTGTGAAGAACATGAATTCAATGGAGACGGAGACGAGTAACCAACTTTCGATTTCAACAGCTCCTTCATGGGACACTACTTTAAAGCAGCGAGGCTTTGAAGATTGTATCAATCATTTTATAGACTGTGTTCAAAATGACCAAAAACCTGAAATTGATGGAGAAGAAGGCCTAAAGTCTCAAATCCTACTAAATCAATTATTAGAAACTAGAATTTAAAATTGAAACAAAAATCTACCTCTTCCTTTATATTTAGCTCGTATTATTGTACTTTTAGTAAATATTTTGTATGATAGCCATTAGAGACTATTTTTTAACATCAATGTAACAACAAATAAATTAGTGAATGTAAAGTTCTCATAGAGAACTTTTTTCTTTTTATTATACATTTTGGGGGTAGCAATGAGTACAACATCAAAATTACCTTTTGAGGTAGGGAAGCAAGATTCATTTATAGACAAGCTTGGGGAATGGATTGGAGATGTTTTTTACGATCTATTACCAGAGGCTGGTTATGAATTAAGAGATGAACAAATTTTTATGGCGTATCAAGTCGAACGTGCTTTTAAAGAAAAGAAGGTTATTTTTGCTGAAGCAGGTGTTGGAACGGGTAAAACATTTGTTTATTTACTGTACTGCTTATGCTATGCAAGATATACTGGGAAGCCTGCGATTATCGCTTGTGCAGATGAATCTTTAATTGAACAGCTTGTTAAAAAGAATGGTGATATTGAAAAATTATCAAATGCTTTAAATTTATCAATTGATGTGCGATTAGCAAAATCAACAACAAATTATTTATGTCTTAAAAAGCTAGATATTCAGCGTACAGAAGATGAGACGTCAGATCAAGTTTTGGCTGTGTATGATAACTTACCAAGTTTTGTAAACGATTATGGTACATTACAAACATTTACACCATATGGAGATCGAACTGAATATAAAGAGTTAACAGATGAAGAGTGGGACACGATTTCTTATGACTATTTTCAAGATTGTTCAACATGTGATCAAAGACATCGTTGTGGACAAACTCTTTCAAGAGAACACTATCGTAAAGCAACTGATTTAATTGTCTGTTCTCAAGAGTTTTATATGGAACATATTTGGACTGTCGATTCAAGAAAGCGTGAAGGTCAGTTACCACTACTACCAAATCCTAGCTGTGTTGTATTTGACGAAGGTCATTTATTAGAGTTTGCTAGCCAAAAATCATTAACATATAGATTACAACAAGAAACTTTAAATACGTTTCTTTCATTCTTAATGCAATCTGGTACTAGAGAGAGCTTCCAAGAATTATTGGAAGATACTTTGGAAACATATGATCAATTCTTTTTCGAATTAGATAATAACAGCGTAGAAGTTGAAGGATCAAAACGTTATCAATTAAATATGAACAATCAATTAATTTCATTAGCAAAACGACTGAAAGCTCAAATCAGTAAAATCGGGGATGAATTAGTTTTTGAAAGTGAAATGTATACAATTGATGAATATCAATTAAATATTGTTGATGAACATTTAGATGATGTTGAGCGTTGTTTGAATTTATTTATTAATGAACTATCGGCAATACAATGGATTGAGTATAACCAAAACGAGTTAACGCTTGTCATTATGCCGAAAGCTGTTAATGAATTATTACAAGAGAAAGTATTCCAACAAAAAATGCCAATACTATTCTCGTCAGCGACGCTTTCACAAAATAGTTCATTTGAATATATCGCAAATAGTTTAGGTATTAAAGATTATTTATCTTTTTCTGTTAATTCTCCATTTGATTATGAAGAACAAATGAAAATTGAAATAAATAAAATTAACCAAAACGAAACAGAACAGAAAAACCGCATCATGATTGAAGCATTAAAAAATAATAACGGTAGCTCTTTAGTATTGTTTAATTCTTCAAAGGAAATGAAACAATTCAAGACGTTAACTGAACAAGAAAATTTACAATTCCCGCTTTATTTTGAAGGTGAAGAAGAGATTAGTTCGGTCGTTCAAAAGTTCCAAGAAAATCAGACAGCGTCACTATGTGCTATTCATCTGTGGGAAGGACTTGATATTCAAGGGGAATCATTAAGCCAGGTAATTATCCATTCATTACCATTCCCTCCAAATGATCCAGTATTCCAATCAAAACGTCAAAATGCTGCTAACTCATATACAGAAATTGATGAACCTTATATGCTACTTAGATTAAGACAAGGAATCGGTCGACTAATTCGTAGTCATGAAGATCATGGTAAAATCATTCTATTTATAGAAAATGATTTGCAACAAGAGACTTATGATAAAGTATTAAAAAGTTTACCTATAGAACCAATAATAAAAAGCTAGCGAATGCTAGCTTTTTTTTGTACTAATAACAAATACCAACCCTTCTCTGAATAAATTTCTCTTCAAAAAACACTTTCACTGCGAAATGAGCCGTATCACCCGTTGAAATACTTTTTCCATCCAATGGTAAGAAGTTTTCACTAACTTGATAGTTTTTGGTAATAGGACCATCTGGTAAATACGTTGGACAAACAATTGTCCAATTCAGTCGACTACCATTTAATAAATGGAATACTTTTTCATGATCGCTAGCTGCTGTTTTTGACTTTCGTTTTGATTCAGAACTCAAATAACGTAAAGTATTTGGCTCAACTCTAGATTGTAAAATTCCTGCTGTACCGATTGTAACAATACGTTTAATATGACGTTCCTCAAGAAGTGGAACAAGAATTTGCATTGATTTTGATAGGGTTTCATTTTCGTTTGTATTTAACGCTGAAATGACGCCATCAATTCCTTCAATGGATTTTCTTATATCCTCTAATTGTAATACATCACCTTGAAATACATGGAGTAATGGATGTTGAATTGACAGTTTTTGTTTATCTCTTACCAATACTGTTACTTCATGATTCGCTTCTAATAATAAATCAAGGATCTGTTTTCCGACTCTTCCAGTTGCACCTAATAATAAAATTCTCATACGAACACCTCACCTAAAACACATTGTACTATAAATGTTTTACAAATGTCCTAGATAAAAATTGGAAGAATTTAGTCATAAATATGATAGAATGATAGTGAAAATATCAAGTTCATTGAAAAGAGGGAGAAAAATGGAATTACATTTAGTTCAAGAAGAATTTACTGATTATTTAAAGAAAATTGAAAATTATAATGAAGCCATTAATGTAATGTATTGGGATTTACGTACAGGCGCACCAAAAAATGGGGCAGAGCAGCGCTCAAATGTAATCAGTCAACTTTCTTCAGAAGTATTCGAGATGACGACTTCAGAAAAAATGGATCAATATTTGACACGTCTTGAAAGTGAAATTGGTTCAGGACGAATAAGTGAAATTGTAGAGAAATCAGTTAAAGAATGTAGAAAAGAATATGATTTAAACTGTAAAATTCCAAAAAATGAATATGCAGAATATGTAAAATTATGTGCTTTAAGTGAATCGGCATGGGAAGAAGCGAAGGATTCTGGAGATTTTTTAACATTTCAGCCATATTTAGAGAAAATAGTTGAAATGAAAAAGAAATTTATAGAGTACTGGGGTTATACGGATAAAAAGTATGATACTTTACTTAACTTCTATGAGCCTGGTATGACGACGAAAAAGCTTGATGAAGTGTTTAGTAAGGTACGAGAAAGTCTTGTGCCACTAGTTTCAAAAATTTCTAATTCTGGTATTTCACTTCAAAGAGATGAATTATTTCAACCAATTTCTAAAGATATTCNNTGAAAATGTATTACGTAAATTAGGATATAATTTTCAATCAGGACGACTGGATGAAACAGTACACCCGTTTCAAATTACATTAAACCCTGGTGATGTACGAGTTACAACAAAATACATTGAAGATAATTTTATGAGTGCTTTATTTGGTACGATTCATGAATGTGGCCACGCGCTTTATGAACAAAATCTATCAGCTAATTTAATTGGAACACCTTTATGTTCTGGGGCATCAATGGGTATTCATGAATCACAATCACTATTTTTTGAAAATATGATTGGAAGAAGTTTAGAATTTTGGGAAACGCAATATGAAGAATTAAAAGCGAAAACAGGTGATTTCTTTAAAGATTTGACTGTTGAAGAGTTCTATCAAGCAATCAACCATAGTGAACCATCTTATATAAGAATTGAAGCAGATGAATGTACGTATCCACTTCATATAATGGTACGATACGAAATTGAAAAAGAACTTTTTGATGGTGATTTACAGGTAAAAGATTTACCAAAGGTTTGGAATGAAAAAATGGAGAAATACTTAGGCATTGTTCCTTCGAATAATCGTGAAGGTGTACTTCAAGATGTGCATTGGTCTGGTGGAGACTTTGGCTATTTCCCATCATATGCGCTAGGAGCAATGTATGCAGCCCAATTTAAACATAAAATGAAACAAGACTTACCAAATTATGAACAACTTCTAAAAAGTGGTGAGTTACATCAAATCGTAAATTGGCTTACTTTACATATTCATCAATATGGAAAATTAAAAAAACCATCAGAATTACTAATTGATATTACTGGTGAAGATTTAAACGTTTCATACTTCATAGATTATTTAGAAGAGAAATATTCTAAGCTTTATAAACTAGTTTAATCGAAATTATTTTTAGAATGATAGAGCCGATCTTAAGATCGGCTCTTTTTTATGAATAACATATTAGCGATTTTTTAGTAGAATACTTTACCAAAAGACGAATATTTTTAGTTTGAACTCC
>NZ_JBALMS010000172.1:0-5451 GCF_036962205.1 Bacillus sp. JJ664
ATGAGCAATCTAAAAATGCGTTAAATCTCAACATTTACATCGTTATTGGTTCGTTAATTTTTACAATCGCTATTACATATTTACTAGTTCGAAGTATCAGAAGGCCATTAATCTTATTATCTGGTCAGGTAAAAGAAGTATCAGAAGGTAATCTTGGAATAGAACCAATTCGCATTAAAAATAAAGATGAAATTGGTGAGCTTGCAAACCATGTCAATGCTATGACAGAGAATTTAAAAGTCTTAATTGAAAATGTTATGTACAATTCTCAGTTAGTAGCTGCGACATCTGAAGAACTTTCAGCAAGTGCTGAAGAGACGAGTCGAGCATCTGAACAGATTACAAGCTCAATTATTTATATTGCTGAAGGTGCAGAAAAACAAGAAAATAGTACACATGAAGCATATTCAGTTGTGAAAGAAATTTCAACGGGAATGGAACAAGCTGCATTGTCAATTCAAACTGTAGCAGAAAACTCACAATCAACTTCGGAAAAAGCCATTTATGGAAATAAGGTATTAGATAAAACTGTAAATCAAATGAACATGATCCATCAAACAGTTAACCATACGTCTGAAATCGTAAACTCATTAGGTGAAAAGTCAGATGAAATTGGTAAAATCGTAACAATCATTACAGAGATTTCTGAGCAAACGAATTTATTAGCTTTAAACGCCGCTATTGAAGCTGCAAGAGCTGGTGAACAAGGCAAAGGGTTCGCTGTAGTTGCGGATGAAGTTAAGAAATTGGCAACTCAATCAAGAAATGCTGCAGGTCAAATATCTCAACTGGTGGATATTATTCAATTGGAAGTAAACAAAGTTATTGTTTCGATGGAAGAGGGTTCTTCTGAGATTAAAGATGGAATAGATCTTGTTACCGAGTCAGGTGAAAACTTTAAACAGATCGTTAAAATGATCGAAGAGGTTTCATCGCAAACGGAGGAAGTATCAGCAATTTTTGAAGAAATCAACGCAAGCTCTCAAAGTATCATTCAAATTGTAGAAATGACCTCTACGATTTCGGCTGAAGCCTCGGGCCAATCTCAAGGTGTTGCAGCTGCTGCTGAGCAACAAAATGCATCTATGGAAGAAATGGCTGCGTCTGCAGATATTTTAAGTAAAATGGCAGAGGAATTACAAGATACTGTTAAAGGATTTAAGATCTAGGTCTGTCATAAATTTAATTTTTTTAATAAGCCATCTTATATGATGGCTTATTTTTTTGTATGTCTATTCACTTCTAATCATATATGATTATGATAACGGATTTATCTTTAAAGGAGGTTATTAGTGGTTATGAGTTCATTTGCAAAAACACCAAATCCACCTTATTATGCAGTCATTTTTGTTTCTAAAAGAACAAAAGGTGATAATGGTTATGGAAAGATGTCTGATAAAATGGTTGAAATAGCGAGTAAGCAAAATGGATTTTTAGGTGTTGAAAGCGCTCGAGACGAGGGACTAGGGATAACAGTATCTTATTGGGATTCGCTTGAAGCCATTAAAAGTTGGAAGGAACATATGACGCATAAAATTGCTCAGGACCGTGGCAAAAAAGAATGGTATGAGTCTTATTCATTAAGAGTATGTAAGGTTGAGCGAGATTCGTTTTTTGAAATGTAGATGATGTTTAAGGAAGAAATGAGGAAGAAATCATTTCAGAGTTTTATGATAAAGAATGTATATTAACCTTTAATATATCTTATTCAAACCGATAAATTAAATAAGAGCATTTAAAGGGGAGAAAGAATTTGATCCTACAAGAATTAATTACAAATATAAATAAAAGTGTTGAAAGTTTGGAATTATCGATTGCAAGAAAGTATATTGAAGATAACATTGAAATACTTAGAGAACATAAAACGCTTTTAAATAGTAATGCTCGTGAATTATTAACATTTATAGCAAACAGAAGAAATGATGGTTATGAGCAATTAACAAGAAGAGAATTGTTAGTTATTCAGGCTATTAATACAAGTGCGAACAGATTTGATTTGCGCGAATTAAAAAAAATTATTTCCGATAATTCAATGTTATTAGTAAGAAAAGATGCATTAGACTTTTTAAATGCAGATGCAAAAGTCATTTTAGAAGGTATGAAAGCCATTAATCAATCGTAATTGTTTCTAGAGCCATTATACAATGGCTTTTTTTGTTTTTATCTTTTCATATGATTAACTAGCCTTATGAATACAGCCCGTTAATTAATAAAATTAGAGAGTAAATGTAAAAAAATAAAATAAATGGAAAGTATTTGAATGAAAATGATAGTTATTATCAATAATATATAATAAAGAAAGGGTAACCATCTAGTCGGTTACCCAAGTCTTTATTAAACTTCTGGAGCAAATGTTTTACAATCTGTTTCCTCAGTATTTGATGCTTTTTTCCCTTTATGACTTACTACATAAATAGCATCTGCACTACATTTGTTACCAGAAGCCCAGAATTTACAATTGTTAACTTCGCAAAGTACATCTTGTGCCATTATTGAGACACCTCCTTTATTGTTATGATTAACATTATAGAGACGATTGATACTTACTTTTTGTCGTTGTACTAAATAAAAAAACCTTATCGAAATAAATGCGATAAGGTTTTTTCTTCTATATTATTCAGACGTTTTAAATGCTGCAATTTCTTCTTGAAGTTCGATTGCCAATCTCGCTAATTCTCCAACAGCAACACTTGTTTGTTCTGTCATTTTCAGTTGTTCTTTCGTATCAGTTACAGTTGATCTTGTTGAATTGAATGAACTAGTTGCTATATTAGAAATTTCATTAAATGATGCAGAGATTTCTTCGGTTGAAGCGGAAATTTGTTCAGATGTAGCAGAAACTTCTTGTATTTGTTTATTTACTTCAGTAATTGAATGTAAAATTTTATTAAAGCTTTCACCTGTTTGGGTAATTGCTTCAAGACCTTTAAGGGTTTGTTTTTCTTCTAATTCCATAGCGTTCATTAAAGTAGAAGTCTCACCTTGAATTGAAGAAAGTATCTCTGAAATTTCACTTGTAGAGCGTTTTGAAGCTTCAGCTAACTTACGTATTTCTTGCGCTACTACAGAGAACCCTTTTCCATATTCTCCAGCTCTTGCAGCTTCTATCGATGCATTTAAAGCTAGTAAGTTGGTTTGTTCAGAAATCCCTTTAATAACATCAATAATAACGTTAATTTCAGAAGACTTTTTACCTAATTGTTGTACTAATTTTGAATTATCTTTAACTGTATCATGAATATTTTTCATTTCAGTTATACCTTGTTGGATGAATACATTGCCTTCGTCCACATTTAACGTTGCTTCTGTAGAAGATTCACTAGCTTCAGAAAGTTTTTCTGCAACATATTGAACACCTGAAGCGATTTCTTCTGTAGCGATAGAAGATTCATTCGTACTTGTCATTTGAACTTCTGCTCCAGCTGCCATTTGTTCCATTGAACTATTTACATTTGAAGTAATTTCACTTACTTGCGTAATCGTAATCGCTAAATGCTCTGATGACTCTGCAAGTTTGTTTGAAGTTAAATTTAATTTTGAAATTAATTGTATTAATGATTCGATCATTTGGTTAAAAGCTTTACCAAGTACGCCGAACTCATCTTTTGATCTAACGTTTACTTTGGCAGTTAAATCACCATTACTTACTTTTTCTGTTACATGTAATAATTCATTTATCGGTTTCATGATAATACGAATGATGTAGAAACTAATTAATGCCCCAATTACTAAGAAAACTAATACAATGATGCCTGTAGTAATTAGAATTGGCATTGCTTCATTCATAAATTCTTTTTGTTCCATTGTACCTAAAACTTTCCAACCAGTTAATGAATTTGTATTATACACTAAGTATTTATCGGCACCCTTATAAGTATAATCAAATTGACCTTTATCGCTTTTTTTGATTCCATCTGTTACATTTTTAGGTAATGAATCACCAGCTTGAATAGTTGGGTGAATAACAACTTTATTATTTATATCAAGCATTGTAGGATAGCCAGTTTTACCAATTTTTACGTTTAATACTAATTCTTTTAATTTATCTAATGTGATATCAAAAGCGATAACGCCACTTCCATCTGGTAAAGCTTTTGCAATTGTTACAATTATTGATTTTGTAGCAGCATCCTCGTAAGGACTTGTAATGATAATTTCTCCATTGCTGCCTTTTGCCTCTTTGTACCAATCCCTTGTTCTTGGGTCGTACCCAGCTGGAAGTTCAACCTTTGGTGAAATATAAATATTCCCGTCTTCAGTTCCAACATATGAGGTACTTACTTCCTCATGTGTGTCAATTACATTCTGAAATTCACTTAAAAGATTCGGTAAGTTTGCTTCTTGATAGCTCTTTTTATTAATTGTTTTAGATAATAATTCCATTAGTCTATATTCACTGGAAATCGTACTAGTAATGTTATCATTAATTAAAGATACATTTTCTGATGCACTACGTACTAAATTTTCCTTTACTTTGTTTTTAGCGCTAACAAAAGAAGAAATTCCGATTACTGCACTTGGTACGACAATGAGAATAGCTAAAAATAATAATAACTTTGTGCGAATTTTAATATTTAACATGTTTGCTCGTTCCTTTTCTCCGAAGTAAAATATATAGCTGTTACCTTTATTTCGGATATAAAATTTAGAATTTTTACTAATTTAAAACATTTCCAAAAAATAACATTTAAAAAAGACAAAAAAAAATAATTCGTATTTGTATTTTCTAAAGCAGCAGTTCAATTATGGGTTAGTTGTTGTATCTGATGAGTGCATTAGTTTTATATTATAAGGATGTATATGGTAGGAGAAAATCTGATTGATTAGAGTTGTAGGGTCTAGGAGTATTTCTTATGAACATTGTTTTGAAATTTATGTAATGTAATTTGGTAAATTAGCTCTAGCTTTTTTATTAAGCTATAGAAATCTTGATCCAAGGTCTCTTTATGAGAAAGTATTTTGATAATGCTTTCTTTCTCTTTTTCAAGTGAAGAATAGTTCATACTTTTAAGCAAATTTTCATAACTTTTATTTACGGTCATATATTTTATCGATCCTCCAAACATAGTTGATAATACAATTTCATATAATACACACTAGATGATAAAAAATCTTCTAAAAAATCAAAGTTCTATAATTAAAATTTTTCTAAATATTTAGCACAAAAAACATAGAATAATAATTCTAGAACNNCACCTTAAAAAACTGTATTTTAAGGCAAATGATAAAAAGAATAATCATGCTGATTTTTAAAATAATGCTTAGACCTACTAAATAAAAGTAGGAATTCGTTCTAAATACAATGTTGTATCCGTTTCCAATTAACTGGAAAAAGATTAAATACTATAGACTTTTGTTTATTAATATAGAGCTTAAAGACAAGACGTAATTAATAGAATATTCTTATTAAAAACTTTGAAATAATCGTAAGATAGCAAATGAGAAGAAAAA
>NZ_JBALMS010000173.1:0-7068 GCF_036962205.1 Bacillus sp. JJ664
CTAGTTGTCTTAGTCGAACTGTATAGAATGTGATTGGATCAAAGTATCCACTTGGATTTGCTTTCATTTCATCAAGTGTTGCTACATAATTTGAAATCGTTTCTCTTGTTTGATCTACTAGTTCATATAAATGTTCATATGGTGATTGTAAGAACATTGATAAGTCTCTTGGTAATGTTTTTTCAAACATTTCAAATTGTAAAAAGAATCTTGTCGAAACCAATGAAGATACTTCATCATAATTAACGTTATCAACATATTTCTGATATTGAGCAACAAGTTTTGATTTATTTTGAGGTAATAAACCTAGTATTAATCCTGAGCTCTTTAACAAGAACTGTGATGGAGAAGAATTCAATAAAATATTCATTTCATCTAATTGAATCATACTTGTCATACGATCTGCATCACGGCGCCAGTCATCTAAAACTTTAAAATCACATTCAAGACTTAACTGCTCACTTCCAATGTACGAGTTTAATGAATCGCACATATCAGCTAAATAACTTTGTGTGCCTTCAAGTAAGGAACCAGATTCTCTAATCCAATTTTGAAGTGCAGTATTTAACTTTGGTAACGTTGTTTGTCTTACATATTCTTGAATTCGATTATTCATCTCTTCATTTAAAGTTTCTAGGATGGAATTATAATCACTATCTTCTTTAATTAACTCTTTGCACTCTTTTAACATAGCAGGAATGCTCAGTTTTAAATCGTATTTAATTTCATCTTTTAACTCACGATATGTGCTTGAAATTGTTTGTGCATGTTCCATCTCTTTATCTTTTAAAGAGTGAAGTAAACCATTTAATTTTTCATCTAATACTTCGTTCCATTTAATATTTGCATGTAATTCATTTTCTTTTTCAACACGTTTTTCTAATAAGAAATTAATTAACTTACGAACTGCTAATAATAATTTCTCTGATTGTTTAGAATTTGCAGTTGTCGATAATACATTAGCTTCGATAAAACTTTCTAGTTCATTAAATTGATCTTTATTACTGTAGATTGAAGAATATGGTAGTACTTTCGCAGATGGGAAATCTAACTTAATTTTCTCTTCAATTTCAGCATGAACACGATCGACTTCATCATTACTATAGATTGAATCCATTTTATTTAAAATGAAATGAATTGGTAATGTTGGTAATTGTTTCTGAATCGTAATCAATAATGATCTTTCAGTTTCTGTATATGGAGCAGTTGCATTTAATACATATACAAGACGATCTGCAAGCTTCACTGATTGAAGTAGTGCTTTCGTATTTATATCATTTCCATCAATACCTGGTGTATCAATAATTGAGATTTTGTGTTTTTGTAAGAAAGGATTCGATAATTCATAATGAACTAACTCATCACCTTTTAACAATTCATTTTCAACAGTTGTTAAATCATAGAAGTCTGCATATTCTGCAAGGTTCGTGTCTCCTTCTTTTGAATACACTGTAATATTCGTATCAACACTTTGCTCAAATAAAACTGGCATTGTAGTTGATGATCCCATCATTTTCTCACCTAAAAGTGAGTTTACAAATGATGACTTTCCATTTCCAATTGTTCCAGCTACTAGCATCGTTGTTTGATCAAAGTTTGTTAATTGGTTCGTCCACCAAACAAAACGATTACCAACTTCAATTTCATTTATTAATGCCCATTGGAGAATATTTTCAAATAATTCTTTTCCATTTTCAAAGCAATCAGGCGTTTGTTGTAATTGTTCAAATGCCATTTCAGCATCAACAACAATTTGATAATCTAATCTACCTGGGAATAAACGGTCCCATGCAAGCGTTGCAGTTGTTGCTAAAACTGCTCCATCAAAATCAGTAATTCTTAACCAGTTCGTTAAGAAACTTGGCATCATTTCTTCTAGTTGAGCTACTAAATAATTACTTTCAATTAATTCTTTATATGTATTTGAGTAAATGAAAGGTAGTCGTTTCCATTTAACCCCTGTTTCTACATTAATTTGGAATAGCATTTCATTAAAAGTTTGTAACCAGTTTACATATTCAGATCTTTCTCTATAACTATTCCAAAGTGCTTCAACCATTAGTTCAAAATGCTCTAAATCAACTTTTGCTAATGATAATAATGCCCCCATAAAATAATTTGGTGACATTTCTTTTGTTGCACCGTTTTCTATGTATTCTCTTAAAACGATAAACCATTTTAAATCTTCTGTACGAATTGATTCATTTGAAGCTAAATCAACCGCACTGTTCCAATCATGATTTTTTTCATAAAATTTACGAGCAATTTTCGTCACATTTGGATAATCAGGATTATATTTTACTGCTTGTTTAATAATACGATCTGCTTCTTCATAATTTGAAATATCAATGTACAATGAAAATAGTTGAAGAAAAATTTCCGAAGTTAACGTTCTACATTCTGTTTTCACATCTCTATACAGCTTTTCTGCTGTATCGAATGCACCAACCTCGTAATAAGCGTCTGCAATATTTTTCTTTGCCCAATCTTTATACTGATTTTCAACTTTTTCCCATTTAAATACTGCTGTCTCAAAATCATTATTTTCAAAGTATACTTCACCTTGTGCAAAGCGAACTGATGAAAGGTCGATTTCTTCGTCCGGCGTTCTAAATATGTTTGCTAATAGGGCAATCGGTTGTTTATCACTTTCATTTAAAAACGTTTTGTAAAATTCCTTATTAATAAATTGTTGTTTTACTGTCATGTTGATCACCTACTATGTATAATAAATTGTATTATTTCTGAGTATAAGACGAAAAGGGTACTATGCTCCTTTTCTTTAGCAGTCTTATTCTACCAAATTAATGACGCATAAAATGTGACATTTAGATGTCTTTTTTTATACATTTTTGTTATATTTGTTACGATACTCACAAAACATAGAAAAATAACATTATTTTTGGAGGCAATATGCTAACTTACGAACAAAAACTTGAAATTATCGAATCATTCCCAGAATTAACAAAAAAATCTGTATCACTTGGTCGTACGAATTTTCAGTACGAGGAAAGTGTAACAGAAAAAAAGAATGTAGTCTTTCATTTACATCCAAATGGAAATGGTTTTGTGTATGCAGAAGGAATAAAAGGTTTTAGAACAAATGACAAAGGTATGATTAATATTAGAGATTTCAGTGAAGATGAACTGCGCTCAATTATTACAAAATCAATTAATAAATTATCGATTGCACCTAATTTCGAAGAAGACGAAGAAGAAGTTGAAGAACTTTGGGTAAATACAAGTGGACAAACTTTAAAGCTAGTTTCCGAAATGGATATGTGGAATGTATATGCTGGAGAAAATCTTGATGGCACATTCAATAGCTATGGTGAAGCCGCTGAATATTTAGACGAAGAAGGCTTTAGTTTTAAAGAATAAATAAATTAGTTAGCTGAAATTGCGCTTCTAGTATAAGGAGCGCTTTTTTAATTGTAATTTCCATTGGTCTCTCTTTATAAAATTAAAGAACGCCCGTTAAGGGGCGTTTTTTTAGTGTAATTCAATCTTTGATTTACTACCTTTTTTTGAACGATAGTCTGTACCTTTGTTATTATCTCCACTTTGTGTTGCTTGTCCATGTAATTCTGGTGCGTTTTGATTTTTGCTACCTTTACTTCCATTTCTACTAGTCATTTCTTCTCCTCCTTAACCTGTATTCTTGATTAGATTTCCATATCAATCGAAAGTTTATTCAAAATAAGAAAACGCAATATAGCACATAATAGTAAAAAAGGAGGGATTTGAAATGGCGAAGGGACATACAAACAAAGGACCACAAAAAAGTTCTGTTGATCAATTTGGACATTCTGAAGAATCAGCTTATTCAAAAAGTAAAAAAATGGAAGAGTTTCATGAGAAAAATAAACAAAAACAAAGCTAAAAACCATTATATTTTATGTATTCACTGAAACAGACTTGCTTATTTTCCTTCAACAAGTCATTATAAAAGTAAGATAAAATTGGAGGAAACATTAGATGAGTGAAAATATCAATGAACCAAAGAAAGTTAGTTTGCAAGAACTAATGAAACAAAAACTTGCAAGTAAAAAACAACAGCAAACTACAAGTAATACAGGATTAAATGCTGTTAAAGATATGACGAAAAAAAATCAAATTACGAAAAAGACAAATAATCAACGCAAACGTATGGGCGTGTAATGAACGGGCAAATACGTTCTAACATTCAAAGAGGAGATCAAGTTCAAATCGTTTTAAAACAAGACCAACGTTCTGGTAAATTAACGTCTGGAATCGTAAAAGACATTTTAACAAAATCTCCTTCTCATCCACATGGCATAAAAGTTAGGTTAGAAGACGGCCAAGTCGGAAGAGTGAAAGACATCATAAAAAAATAAAAAACGACTGTTGACAGTCGTTTTTTTGTTTCCTCATTTATCAATTCATTATTTTGCATTTGTATTAATCTCAGATATACCAAATAATAGACCTTGATTATCTAATAAGCAAAGTATCCCATATTCGGAATTGCACTCTTTGGAACGACTATTTGCCCCCCATTTTTTACTACTTTTTTAATATATTCATCTACTGATGGTACTTATCGAATTCGTTGTTCTTGTTGCCCCGTCTGGAGATTTCATCATTCCACCATCAATACCTTGTTGCTGACTCTCCCCTGTCGTTATAAACCAATAATCAACCGGCCAGCCATCTTTTCAAATGTCCATCCAAAACTATTTGAATAAAACTCGATTGCTTCTTCTGGGTTTGGAACTTGAAATTCAAATCGTATTACTTTACTCATTTTTATTGCCTCCTAAATTTGTTCAGGTTAAATTCTTAATTGACTATATTTGGTCCAAATACAATTTGTTCATTAAATCATATTTTCAATTTCTATACTTTTCGACACAGCATCTTTTTGTAAATTTTAAGGCAATTTCAGTTGTTATCTTAGCTTAAATCCATACCCCATAAATTATTTAGTAACATCATATAAAGCGTAAATATAACTGATAAAACCGTAAAAATAATTGGGATGAACTTGAGTTTGTCTACGTTTCTAATCGCTAAAATAAAAAGCACAAAAGCAATCGCAGCAATAAAATAATACAAAATGAATAAAGGATATTTTGTAAAAGGTCCTAAAAATAAACTAAGCACTGAAAATTGAATCATAAAAGCAAAGATCGAGATTGAAATCCATTTTAATTTGCTCTGAATTTTTACTATCCCTATAATTGCTAAGATGAAAACAGTAACAACAGTTATTGAAAGAAGCCATTCATAAATAAAAAATAAAGATTCATTATACACTGCAAAATAATAACCTACTAAAGATAATGGAATAATCGCCAGAAGTAAAAGTGAATTAATTGTTATGTATCTCAAATCTTTCAATATCCTCACACCTTTAACCTTTTTCCATATTTTAACATATTTGATAATGATAAACGGATATGTTTAGATTTTTTTATTTTCTAGGCTCTGTAAAAAAAGAATGTTTATTTCCATTACAGGTACTTCGCTTTCCAATCACTCTTTAACCAAATATTCTCTTTTCATGCTCTTAATGTCATTAGCTAAAATAAACAATGTATATTAACAGATGCATTTCTACAATGCGGCAAGTGCTTATGTTAACTTACTTTCCAATATTAACTCTACATACTTTTCCCTACTAAAACATTCAAAAAAAGAGTTGCTTTTTTTAGCAACTCGGTAACATAAAACTTCAAATTATTTAATTTAGGAATTTATCATTTTTAAGCATTGCTCTCGACAGACTTACTTGGAGCATAAATTGTTTCGCCTTTTACACGTCGCTCTAAAGCTGGTATGATGCGAACAAAAATAATGATACCAATAACGCCTAAACTTGTTAAAAAAAACGAAGTTGCAAAACTAGATAAAAACGCACTGATTGCAACTGTAATCGAACAGATTAGCATAGCTAAATTGAATGTTAAACCAGCCACGGCCATATAAGAACTTCTTGTTTCTTCAAGAGGTAAATGAGCCATATAATTTTGTTGAACAGGGACACGTAACACTTCTGCTACTGTTGCTACAAACATCGCAGCAAATAATAACCAAATTGAATTACTATACGAAATGATAGCGTATCCAAAAACAAACACCACGCAGCTCCAAATAAGTGTTTGTTGATCATTCATTTTCTTTACAATTTTTGTAGCAAATAAAGCCATAATCACTACGAGAATTGTATTTTCAGTTCGTAGGAATCCAATCATTTCGATTCCTCCAAAATGCCAATTCATCAATTGCTGTGTTTGAAATTCATTTGTTATTCGAATACTAATATAATTTGTTAATTGAAATTCCATTGAAAGGACAAGTAAACCAGCCATCACATAAAGAATAAAGAGCTTATCTTGAAATACATCACGGTAATTCGAAATCATTTTATTCACATGCAATCTGATTGTTTTCATCTCAGATTGTTGCGTTGTCATACTTTCATCAACGAAAAATGTAATTAAAAACCATGTTATGAATGATGCAATTGAAAGAGCCAATAATAGTTCAAACAAATAACTTTTGAATAAAAAGCCTCCCATAATTCCACCAATTGCAATCGATAAGTTATTTGACCAATACATAATAGAATACATCAGTTTCCGTTCTTCAGGTTTACTAACATCAATTAACATAGCTTGATTTGCAGGTCCTGCTAATCCCCAACAAATACTATTAACAGTCATCATGAAAAATGTAATGATCGGAGAAAAAAACCAAGGCGAATTACAGAACATCATCGCTACGAAAGCAAATAATCTTAATGTTTCTGCAAAGACCATTGTTTTTTTCCGCCCAAATTGATCTGAAAAGTAACCTCCGAAAAAGTTCATTGCAATCCCGATGAATACATTTATTAGTAAAAGTAATCCAGCTAATTTCACACCAAAATGTTTAGATAAATAAATTGCCATAAAGGGAAAAATCATACTTCCTATTGCTGAACTCAAAAAAGATTCAAGTAGTCGAATCTTAATGTTTTTGTGAAATTTTAGTAATTCCATTATTATTCTACCTTCGTTTCTCTATTAAATTATGTAACTGTATAACAGCTTTCAATATTTG
>NZ_JBALMS010000174.1:0-7426 GCF_036962205.1 Bacillus sp. JJ664
TCAAAAAGTACTATTAGCGATTGGAGATGAAACTCGTCAATCCATTTTGTTAGTGTTAATGGGTACGGAATGTCAAACAGGATTGCGTGTAGGTGAAATCACTCAACAAACACATCTATCTCGTCCTGCTGTGTCACATCATCTTAGGATTTTGCGAGATGCGGGTGTCATTTTAATGCGAAAAGAAGGAACAAAAAATTTTTACTTTATTGATGTCCGTACAAAATTAGGTTTATTAAAAGATCTTGTGAAGGATATCGAGGTTTTACTGCAAAAATTTTATTGATACTTTATATAGTGAAACGAAGTTATTTGGAGGGATAGAAAATGAAAGCAATGGTTATTGATCGATATGGGAAAGTACCGATGCATATGGTAGAAATGACCTTACCTGATATTGGAGAAAATGAAGTGCTTGCAGAAATACATGCAGCTAGTATTAACCCTGTTGATTTTAAAATACGCGATGGAAAAGTAAAAATGTTACTAAAATATAAAATGCCGCTTATCCTTGGTAATGACTTTTCAGGTGTAGTGGTAAAGG
Source organism: Bacillus sp. JJ664 (assembly GCF_036962205.1). Classification (NCBI taxonomy): domain Bacteria; kingdom Bacillati; phylum Bacillota; class Bacilli; order Caryophanales; family Bacillaceae; genus Bacillus; species Bacillus sp. JJ664. Next base: position 545 of record NZ_JBALMS010000174.1, read on the forward strand.
TTGGTGCAAAAGTAACTCGTTTTAACGTTGGAGATGAAATCTATGGACGTCCACGTAAACAGAAAATGGGAACATTTGCTGAATATATCGCAGTTCATGAAGAGGATATAGCGTTAAAACCTAAAAATTTGAGCTTTGAGGAAGCTGCATCAATTCCACTCGTTGGATTAACCTCATATCAAGCTTTACATGACATCCTTCAAATACAGAAAGGAGATAAGATTTTGATTCATGCTGGATCTGGTGGTGTCGGTACCTTTGCTATTCAACTCGCGAAACTAATGGGTGCCACCGTTACAACAACTGCAAGTGCAAAAGGAATGGATTTGGTTAAATCTCTCGGTACAGATGAAGTTATCAATTACAAAAGTACAAAATTTGAAGAAAAATTGAAAAATTACGATGCGGTATTTGATACACTTGGGGGAGAGACACTCGAAAAATCATTTAGTATTTTAAAAAACAGTGGGAAAATTGTTTCCGTTTCAGGATTGCCAAACGCTCGATTTGGTAAGGAGTATGGTTCAGGATTTTTTAAAACAATGCTATTTTCAGCAGCAAGTTATAAACTAACTATGCTCGAAAAAAAGTATAATGTTCAATATACGTTTTTGTTTATGAAGCCTAGTGGAGATCAATTACGTATTATTTCAAACTTTGTCGAATCCGGAAAAATTAAACCTGTAATTGACAAAGTCTTTTCTTTTAAAGAAGCTCAAATGGCGATGGAATATTCGGAATCCGGCAGAGCTAAAGGGAAAATAATTTTAAAAATGAGATAGTTATTAAATTGTACTGGAATTACTCTACGGCAGCTTATTTTTGAAGTAAAGATAGTTGAATCAGATTATAGTATTGGTATGTGAATCAAACCATTTTTAGCATTATTAGACGTTATGCAACTAACTGGCGCGTTAGTTGAAGATCATGAGTCACAGAAGTGGCTCATCTTTTATTAATTTCAAGGAATTTCCTATTTTCAATCGAATATATAAAATATAAATATTTACTAATATGTTGCGATTGGTGGTAACGTCATGAATTTTTTTCGAATTTATGGAATTTGGTTGTTTAAAAGTTCTAAGAAAGATTTAATTAATTTTTTGCTTTCAATATTTTTTATACCAATTCTATTGATTATTGAAACAAAGTTAATAAATAATAGGCTGTATTTTACGGTAATAATGATGCTTATAGTTTTGAATCTCTTTAGAATACTTGAAGATATCCTAAAAAAAATGTTTAAAGAAATTAATAAAGAAATTTCTCAATTTTATTTTTTCATTTTAGCAATGATTACTGTCATATCAGTGTGTATTATTTATTTCTTATGCAACTAACTGGCGCGTTAGTTGAACAACAAATAGAGGGTGATCATTCGATCAGCCTCTATTTACCTATATGGCAGTTTAGCTGAATAAGGAATGTTACAATAAATATTGAGAGGCTAATTTTCATTTGAAATTTCGGAGGAAAGTGAATTGGTAAAAAAAGGAATTTTTTTATCTGTTATAACTATTTATATATTGTTCGTTGACTAAAAGGACTTCAATATTTTACAAATGAATTTAAACTAAATCCAATAAAAATTGTAGTTAGAATAAGTCTCCTACTCCTTACAGAGACTACTTTTGATTAACCAATTATTTTATTAGTTAAAAAGGAGAGAAATTTATGAAATCAACAAAATCTGTTGAACCATTATTTACCTCATTTGAAATTGGAGAATTGAAGCTTGAAAATCGATTTGTTATGGCACCAATGACCCGCAAGTTTTCACCGAATGGGATTCCAGGTTCCAATGTAGCTGAATATTATCGACGACGAGCTGAGAACGGAGTTGGTTTAATTATCACTGAAGGTACTCTAATTGAGCATCCTGCAGCTGGAGCAGAACCTGATGTTCCACATTTTTATGGTGAAGAAGCTCTAAACGGATGGGCGCAAGTTGTTAAGGAAGTACATGAGGCTGGAGGAAAAATTGCTCCACAGATTTGGCACACTGGTATGGCGCGCGAAAAGAAAAATTTTCCTGATTCAGATGTCAATCCAATCGGTCCATCAGGTATCAGTTTAACTGGTGAAAAGGTATCTGAACCGTTAAGCGTCGAAGAGATTCAAGAACTCATTCAAGCTTACGCAAATGCTGCCTCTAATGCTAAGAAACTTGGGTTTGATGCAGTGGAAATACATGGCGCTCATGGATACCTTATAGACCAGTTCTTCTGGGACGTAACCAATAAACGTACAGATGAATATGGTGGTGATCTAGTAAGTCGCACACGTTTTGCTGTAGACGTAATCAAAGCCGTGCGTCAAGCTGTCGGTCCTAACTTTACTATTATTTTCCGATTTTCTCAATGGAAAGCTACCGACTATAATTTCAAATTAGCAAAGACTCCCGATGAATTGAAAATTTTCCTTGAACCACTGTCTGAGGCTGGTGTAGATATTTTCCATGCTTCAACACGACGATTCTGGAAGCCAGAGTTCGAGGAATCAGACCTTAACCTGGCTGGCTGGGCTCGTAAAATTACTGGTAAACCAGTAATTACAGTCGGATCAGTTGGTTTGGATTCTGAGATCAAGAGCTTATTCACGGAAGGTAAGGGTGGACAACCGGCAGATATCGATAATCTGATCGACCGTCTTGAGCGAGAAGAGTTTGATCTTGTGGCCGTTGGACGAGCACTACTAAGCGATCCGGCTTGGGTAGCAAAAATTCGTGAAGGTAACACCGAAGAACTGCGTTCATTTACGAAGGAAGCTTTAAATATTTTGAAATAAATACAAGGAGTTACTATTCTCTTTGATAAAAAACAGGCAGCTTGCTAAAAATGATAAGCCGCCTTTTTTTGAAAATTTTATATACTCTTATGAGAAAAGAATTATTATAAATTATTTAAAGCATCTGCTATTGGAATTTTACCATCGCACATTGTTATGACTTTGCCAATATTTTACAGATGAGACTTTTACATATCTTTCCAAATTTATTGAAAAGAATTATTAAAATTATAGTTTATGGGGTATGAGTGAAATTAATAAAGATATTTTGGAACGAATCCTTAACGATCTTGAGGGATTTAATCGATATTTAACAAATAACCCTACTGAGAGTGAGTTAAAGAATAGGATTGGGTTTTTGTTTGTGGGCGAAACAGAAAAAAATTTTAGAAAAAACTACGAGCAAAATATTTTAAGTTTAACTTTTTTAATAAATGAATTTAAAAAATGGATAACAGACCAACTAAAAGATCAAGAGTATATAACTATTTTAGGGATTTAATTGAAATATCTTTATTGAACTAACGCATGCGTTAGTTGAACAACATGAACTGCTTCGGCGGTTCTTTTTTATTGGAGTAAATTGCAGATTAGTTCAATAAGAATAAAAGATACTTCCTGATCTATACGGTCCCAATTTTTATATTAAATTAGTTTTTACACTTTTTTTACAAAATTCCACTATTTCGATAATGAAAATTTTTTATTCTTAAAGTTGTTTAATAGAAAACTTTGAGAGGATGATAGACTTGTTTAAGAAATTTTTTGCTTTTATTTTATTGCTATGCATGATTCCTATGTTCTCGTACAACAGTAAATCGATTGCCGCTGAAGAACGTCCAATTTTTGAAAGGGGTAATGAAACTGAAATTAAAGTCATGTCGTATAATATTCATCATGGAGAAGGCACAGATACTAATTTGGATTTGCAAAGAATTGCAAAAGTTATTAAACAATCAGATGCTGATATAATTGGTTTGCAAGAAGTAGATAATCATTTTTCGGAACGTAGTAATTTCGAAGATCAAGCGAAATGGTTGGCAAATTATTTAGGAATGCAATATACATATGCAGCAAATCTTGACTATGAACCTTTACAGGTAGGGCAACAGCGTCGTCAATATGGGACGGCTGTATTAAGTAAATATCCTATCCTATCTGCCGAGAATCATCTGCTCACTAATATTCCTTATCCAGTAAGCCCGACAGAGCAACGCGGCCTTTTAGAAACCGTAATTAACGTGAAAGGAAATCACGTTAATTTTTACAATACACATCTTGATAATAAAAGAGCCGAACAAAGGGATCTTCAAATCAGAGAGGTACTTGACATAGCAAATCAAAATGAAGGTGCAAATATCTTTGTTGGAGACTTCAATGCTATACCTGAAAGTGCAGAAATTATAAAGATGACTGCCCAATATAAAGATGTGTTTGATGTACTCGGTCAAAATGAGGATTATACCATTCCTGTAGATAAACCAAATCGTCGCATCGACTATATTTTTACTTCTGAAGATGTCAAAATTAGTACTGGGGAAGTCATAAACACTTCTGCTTCTGATCATTTACCAATTGCTGCAGAGCTCGTTCTTACAAAAAAGACTCCCTTTAATAATGGAGTAGGCAAGAATTAGCCCTTATTAAAGCTTGCCAAAATTAACGAAAAGTTACTTCAGAAAAGTTGTTTCGTTATTGTTAGAACTTTTTTAAGTTTTGGTACCATTCATTTAAAGAAACAAAAAAGGCGACTTCCATTTTTGGAAATCGCCTTTAAATACTTATTCAACTAACGAGAGCATTAGTTCAATAACTCTTGGGAGTTGATGAGGCACTTATTTTATTTTTTAGCATGATAGTGGAATAAATCATTTTAGTTCTTAGAAAACTAAAATGAGGTGATAATTATGAAGAGAATTGTAGTATTTCTTATAGTAGTAATGGTATTAGTGATATCTAATACAAAAGCGAATGCAAAAACAATAAATGAAGCTGAGACAGAATTAAGTGATACTCTAAAACTGGCACTTATAAATAGCCTAAGAGAGCCAGTAGATAAAGCAATCATTGATATATATAAGGATGACAAAAATGCACCAAAACATCTTACTTGGGCTTCATATGAAACAGAAATGCTTAAAATAAAGCAACTAAGTGGGATTGGTGGATTATATGAGATAACTCTAAAAGTATATCCGTATTATCGTGCTCATATCAGTTATGGAGAAGATGAGGTAGTGATTAGTATTGTTCGTTTTTCTGAAAACTTATAATATTAATGCAGGTCTTGTGGTTTTACTTAAAGGAGGATTAGAAAATACGATTCAATATTGTATAAAAATTATCAAAGCGTTCAGAAAGCAAATAAAATTGTGTCCCTCATTTTATCTTCGAATAAAATTGCCTACATAAATAAAGTAGAACAGCGTCCTATCTCTTTAAAAGAGCTTTATAGCGATGGCTCGATGGAAAACTTAATTAATTTAGTTAAATGGGAATTAAGAGTTCAGTATTGAATTTTGAAAATGGCCTATTAAAAGGAATATCACCAGGATTCTATCATTATGAAATTCTACTACGATTTTAGGAGGAAAGTGGAGGATGAGGAAGAAAAATGGTTTTTCTTACAGTGCATAGCAAAACCAAGGCTAAGGGTTGTTGTAGAATGAGCGATCAAGAAATTCAATGTATCTATCGTGTTTTCAAAATGTGACAATTTAACTATTTTTTATTAAGTAGCTAACTATTCAAGTTGCTATACCAATGTACAAATTAAATTATTTTGTCAACAAAGAAACTTAAAAACACAGACTTATATTGATTTTCCTCCTATAATCTTGCCACATTCTTCTTAATTATTCTACGAGCTGGCATTTTTTCATTAACTTTAAATTGATATAAAAACTATTTCAAACAAAAGTTAACGATGATTTTGGTTTCCATACTTGTGATTGGATAAATACGTTTTGCAATATAGAAAAATGATAGGAGAATAAATCGATGCTTGGCCATATGCTTGGCGCAGCAGGGGGTGTAGAGACAATTGCCTTAGTGAAAAGTCTGCAGGAAGGCATTATTCCTCCAACCATCAATTTAACTCATCCTGATTCAGAATGTGATTTAGACTATGTATCTGAAGGGGCAAGTAAGAATGAAGTGAACATTGGTATAACAAACTCATTTGGTTGAGGGGCCCACAATTAAGCTATTGTGTTGAAAAAGTATATTTAAATGTAGCGATTTGTGATGCCAAAAAAGAGGGAATTATATTCCCTCTTTTTATTAAAGTAAGTATCATAAATTACTCAATATCAAATATTTTACCCGTATGGTTATTGAACTGTTACTAATATCGCTTTTTGAGGTTCGTTATTCGATAAGCTAAAATTGTGCTCCTATCTTCCTGCTGATTTTTCACCTCGAAGAATCATACACGTACTTAAAGCATGAGCGACTAAAGAACCTCCTTCATCGAAAACATCACACTTGATCAAGCCTATCGTATTTCCTCTTTTCATAACCTCTGCTTTTGCTATAATTTTTTCGTTCCAGACGGGTTTTAAATAGTTAATTTTAAGTTCAACGGTTGTAAATGTTTCATTAATTTCTAATGTACTAACAAAAGGCCACACCCATCGCCATATCTGCAATATCGCATAAAATCCCACCGTGGATTGTACCCATAGGATTTGCATGTTTTTCTGTATCACATTGTAATTCAAAAACTGCTTTTCCTTCTTCGACATTTACAAGTTCCGCTCCAATTAACCTTGCAATGGGCGGATGTGGAACCTCACCATTCATAAATTTTTGCAGATAAACTTTTTTAGTCATTTTAACACCCCTCTATTATAAAAAATACAAAACGGTCTGTTTTTATTATACAATATAGGAGATATAATTTGTCAATATAATCCAAATGTTCAGATAAAAATAATGTGGTTTTGAAGACTTATAGCGTTATACTAAATTTAACAGACTACTCAGTTTGAAAAATTAGTCAGAAATGAGGACAAAAATATGCGAAAAGGCGAACGAACTAAGCAGATGATTATTGAAAAAGCCTCTGGACTATTAAATACACAAGGTTATATG
>NZ_JBALMS010000175.1:0-9897 GCF_036962205.1 Bacillus sp. JJ664
AGTAACAGGAGCAACAGGGGTAACAGGCGCGACAGGACCAAGTGTCCTTGCAGAAGGTTTCTCTGCCTTTATTCCAACAGTTAATACTGCTGCAAGTACTCAATTAACTAACTGGAGTGTAGCTAATCCTTATTTCCTTGCAACTACATTTAATCCTGTAACAGGTAATTTCACTGTACCTGCAACAGGTAGATATGTTTTTGAAGCGACGATTAACTACTCAACAACAGCTACTTTATCAGTAGCAACTGGAGCAGGTGTCAACCCTTCATTTGTCATCAGAAGAACTTCACCTACTACAACGGATTTAATTGGTGGTTTAATACCAATTTTAGACGTAAATATTGCTCTACTTCTAAATTTAAGAGCAATACTTGGTGATGGTACAGTGACACTAACTGGAGATCTAGAACTTACTGCCGGGGATGTAATTGGTCTCTTCTATGAGGCAGATGGATTAACAGTACCACTTACACTTGGAGGAAATAATACGTCGGGAATCACTTGGTCAGTTCATCGTATCGTTTAAATTTAGCGTTTAGAAAAAAATAGTACAAGCCTCATATTTTTATAGTCCTCATTTATTATTCTTATAGTTATCTATTTGAATATAAATGAGGATTTCTTTTATTATGGTTATTTGACTGAAATTTATGAAAGTATGTTTTTAGTACTAACAAGATAAACTTTTTGTGAATATGTTAATTAATGTTAATTATCCAAACTTTATAAGAAGTACATTAGGGATGTGTTGTTTATTGAAAGGAATCATACTTGCCGGTGGAAATGGAACCAGGTTATATCCTTTAACAAGAGTCATATCAAAACAGTTGTTACCTATTTATGATAAGCCTTTAATCTATTATCCACTATCAATATTAATGCTTGCTGGTATTAAGGAAATTCTAATTATTTCTACACCACATGATGTTCCTCGGTTTGAGGAATTATTAGGGGACGGCTCTAATCTTGGAATTACTTTATCATATATTGCACAGGAAAAACCTGAAGGTATTGCACAAGCATTTATTATTGGTGAAGAATTTATTGGTAATGAATCGGTTGCTCTAATTTTAGGGGACAACATATTTTATGGACATGATTTTACGAAGATATTAGAACGAGTAGCCACTTTAAAAGAAGGGGCGACAGTATTCGGATATAACGTTAAAGATCCACAAAGATTTGGCGTCATCGAGTTTGATGTTGATGGAAATGTCATTTCAATAGAAGAAAAACCTATTAATCCAAAGTCGACCTATGCTGTTACTGGATTATATTTTTATGATAATAGAGTAATAGATTTTGCTAAGCAAATTAAACCTTCTGAAAGAGGAGAGTATGAGATTACTGACCTGAATGAAATGTATCTAAAAATTGGTCAATTGAAGGTAGAGATACTTGGCAGGGGTTTTGCTTGGTTAGATACAGGTACACATGAATCACTAATTCAAGCGTCTACTTTTATAGAAATGATTCAAAAAAGGCAAAGCTTAAGAATATCATGTATTGAAGAAATCGCATTTAGAAAAGGATATATAACAATTGAACAATTAGAAAAACTTACGATGCCATTAGCTAATAGTGATTACGGTAAGTATTTATTAAGTGTTATATCAAATGTCAAAAAAAGTAAGTAACGTTTAACTGAATTATATAAGACAGATATTTTGTGAAAAACCTGTTCGAAGTCTTTGTAAAGGTGGGGATCGATTGAACATTTTAATTACAGGTGGTGCGGGGTTCATCGGTTTAAATTTTGTAAACTTTATTTTAAAAAATACTGATTATGAGATTACTATTATCGACGCATTAACTTATGCAAGTCATCCTGAGGAAATAAATAAATTAGTTAAAAATCCAAGGGTAAGGTTTATTCAGGCAAATATTATCAATATAGAAGAAATAAGGACGGCTTTAGATCAAGTATATGAAGTTCTTGTCCATTTTGCTGCAGAATCTCATGTGGATCGTAGTATTAAGGACGGAGAAATATTTATTCAAACAAATATAATTGGTACGTTTAATATGATTCAAATTGTGATGGATGGATTCGCAAAGAAAATGATCCATGTTTCTACGGACGAAGTTTATGGAACACTTGATAAAAATGATACACCTTTTACTGAACACTCTCCTATTTCTCCTAATAATCCATATTCCGCATCAAAAGCAAGCTCTGATTTAATTGTGCGTTCATATTTTCAGACGTTTGGCTTACCACTCATCACAACTAGATGTAGCAACAATTTTGGACCATTTCAAAATAAGGAAAAATACATTCCAACCATCATTTATCATGCGCTACAAGAAAAGAAAATTCCCGTTTATGGGGATGGCTTGCAAATTAGAGATTGGTTATTTGTAGAAGACCACTGCAGAGCAATTGCTATTATTATTGAAAATGGAAAAAGTGGTGAAGTATATAATATTGGCGGTGGCAATGAGAAAACAAATATTGAGGTGGTTAAGCAGATATTAGCAATTATGGGTAAACCAGAGAGTTTAATAGACTATGTAACAGACAGAGTTGGCCATGATCGTAGATATGCAATTGATTCTAGTAAAATTCAAACAGAATTAGGATGGAAACAGAAGCATACTTTTCAAGAATCTTTAGAAGAAACGGTGAAATGGTATATTGAAAAGTTTGGTGACAAGAAAATATGAAAATATTAATCACTGGCGCTGACGGTCAGCTTGGTAAGGAAATTCAAAATCTTTTTGGTAAAGATGGAATTGAAATAATTTCATATGGCAAAAAGCAATTAGATATTACGAATAGGAAAGAAATTAATACAGTACTAAACCAACATCAACCGAATGTAATCATAAATGCTGCAGCTTTTACAAAAGTTGATTTATGTGAAGTAGAAATTGAAAAAGCGTATCTTGTTAATGCGATTGGACCATTTAATCTAGCATTTGAAGCTAAAAAAATAAATTGTCGTTTTTTTCATATAAGTACAGACTATGTTTTTGACGGTGAAAAAAATACCCCATATGAAGTGGACGATTTCACCTCACCAAATACAATGTATGGTAAAAGTAAAAAACTTGGAGAAGAGCTAGTATTAGCGATCAATGATGACAGTACCATCATACGGACATCTTGGTTATACGGACATAAAGCGGATAATTTTGTGAATACAATGGTAAATTTATCAAATAAATTAGATGAAATCAGAGTCGTTGATGATCAAATAGGGTGTCCAACATATACGAAAGACTTAGTACTAATCCTTCAGTCTCTATTAAATGAGAAACCTGGGATATACCATGTGACGAATTTAGGGGAATGTAGTTGGTATGAATTTGCATGTGAAATACTACATTTTTTACATCGTAAAACAAAAATCGTTCCAGTGACAACGAAAGAATATGGTGCTAAAACTCCAAGACCAATGTATTCAGTATTAAGCAATAAGAAACTTGTTGATTTACAAATTCATCAAAGGGATTGGAAAGAAGCATTACATGAGTTTTTAAAAAAGGAGTATGGAAATTAATGCAAATTGAAGGTGTCATTACAAAAAAACTTACTAAACATTGTGACGATAGAGGCTTTTTTGCTGAAGTTTTAAGGGATGATGATGAGTTACTGACGAATTTTGGCCAATTATCATGGTCAACTACTTATCCAGGCGTGATTAAAGCTTTTCATTATCATGAAGAACAAGACGATATTTGGTTTTTTCCATCTGGGAATGCACAAGTTGTTTTATATGACTTAAGAGAGAATTCATCAACGAAAGGCAAAACAAATGTTTTCTATATGGGAGATAATAATCCAATGATTTTATTAATTCCTAAAGGGGTAGCACATGGATACCGAGTAATCGGTGATCAATCTGCAACAATCATTTATTGTACGACAAAATCATATAATCCAAACCAGCCGGATGAAAAAAGAATTCCTTGGAATGATGAGACAATCGGATTTAATTGGGGAACTCAAAATAGATAAGTATATACTCCGAATATATAATAAGTGGGGACTTAAGCAAAGGATGAGTAGGTGTAATGAATGAAAACTAGCATTATTCTATTAACATATAATCAGCTAGATGTTTCAAAAAAATGCTTTGAAAGCCTTGAAAAATATACAAATAAAGACCAAGTCGAAATAATTGTAGTAGATAACGGTTCAACCGATGGGACACGTGAATATTTAAAAAGTAATCCATCGTTTATAACGATTTTAAATGAAAAAAATATGGGGTTTGCTGGTGGCTGTAATCAAGGAATTGAAGTTGCTACTGGAGATAATTTTTTGTTTTTAAATAATGATACAATTGTTACTGAAAATTGGTTGGATGCAATGTTAGATCTTTTATATAGTAATGATCGTATTGGTATGGTTGGTCCAGTAAGTAATTATGTAAGTGGATTGCAAAGAATTGACGTGAATTATCAATCTGATGATGAAATAAATGAGTTTGCTTTACAATATTGTGAAACAGTCAAGGGGAAATCTAAGCAGGTTTTACGACTAGTGGGTTTTTGTTTATTAGTCAAACGTGAGGTAATAGAAAAACTAAAAGGTTTTGATGAAAGATTTAAATTCGGTTCATTTGAAGATGATGATATCTGTTTAAGAACGGTTTTAGAAGGCTACGAGTTGCATATTGCATTAGATTCATATGTACATCATTATGGACATGTAACATTTAAAGGGAATAGTGATATTAATATTACTCAACTTTATGTAGAAAATCGATTCCGTTATATAGAAAAATGGGGCAACCATTTAATAGATACTGCTTATCCAAAACTAGAAATAATTGATATGGTACCAAGTAATGTGAAGAAGGTATTGGAGATTGGATGCTCGGCTGGTGCAACAGGTTTAGAGATGAAAAATAGGTATTCATGTGTACTATATGGCACAGAAAAAAATCCTGAATTGGCGTCAATTGCTTCACAATTTTATGAAAAAGTTGATATTGTGAGTCGTGATGAGACGAATTTAACATATCCAAATGATTTTTTTGATTTAATTATTTTAGATCAAACAATCGAACATATTTACGACCCTTGGAATTATATAATTGAAATTAGTAAACTATTAAAACCATCAGGAAATATTATCTGTAGAGTTCCAAATGTCTCACATGGAGAAGTGCTTTACCAGTTGTTAAATGGTAGTTGGAATTATTTGAATGCAGGAATATTAGATAAGGAGCATGTAAGATTTTTTACGCCTAAAACATTGAATCTACTATTTCCTACTCATATGTTTGACATCATTTATAACAAAAATGAAAATATAGATGTCAATATTAATATAAAATTATTTTTTGAAGAAGTGGTTCACTTAGCACATAAATTTGGTATAACACTAGATGAGTTAACAACAAATTTAGAAATCTACCAAATGCTTGTACATGTAAAGAAAAAATAATAAAAACGGCGGTTGAGAACTTCAATCGCCGTTTATTTATTTAATAAATTTGAGAAATACTGTCTATTCGATAATATGCTAGCATGTGTTGGGTGGTAACTATAGGCCATTTCATTATGTTCATAGGCTAATTGATGTTTACCAATTCGATCATAGCATACTGCTAATTGTAAATGAGGCATCCATGTTGCATATGAATATTGAACGCTTGAAAGTTGCTCTCCATTTTTATTTGAAGCTGCTTCTTCATACCAAAAGATTGCTGAGTCATAGTTTGTATTTTCTAGAAAAAAATAACCAATCCTACAACATGTTTCTGGTTGAGGTTTTTCATATTGAAGTGAGTGTAGTAACCAACTTTTTTCTAATTCAAATAAATTGAGATGATGATAATTATCGGCTAAATAATAGCAAGCTAGTATATTATGTTCATTATACGGTTGCTTTTTTCTTAAAAACTTTAGAAAATATTGAATCGATTGAACATATTGATGATTATCACTTAATTCCTTAGCATAATAAAATAAATCTCTCGATGAAAAGTCAACATTCTCTTCAATCATTTTTTTAAATATTTTTATATGGTTATTAGGATTATTTGTGTATGGGAGATGGTAGATCGCTAAGTCTGAATCAATCACTTTACCTGTAACATTAATATGATACTCATCGGATTCAACACTAAAAGAATAAGAACTATTTCTATTTACTAATCTAGTTAGCATTTTTGGCATATTTTCATTCAAATTAGTAATTAGTTTCATTGAAATTCCATCTATATTTGAATTGATCGACTGCTTTAATTGTGTAAATTTTTTTCGGTCATTTTCGAACAAAATATCAGTAGGGTTTAAGAAAAAAATATATTCTTTTGTTGCGAGGTCAAATAAATAGCTTAATGCATCTTTTTCATACTGAGATGCTTCATGGGAATAAATATTTTTGGTAAACATACTTGCTAGCTCTCTAGTTCTATCTGTGGATTTTAAATCAACAATAATCACTTCATCCACCAAGTCGGTCACTGATTGTAGACATCTTTCAATAACCGCTTCATCATTTTTGACGATCATACATAAACTAACGGTAGTCAAAATATCACTCTTTTCTTAAGATATCGCTTCTAACTAATAAATGTATTTAAGATATTACAAGTTACAATGAGGGACACCGAAGTTGTATTATTGCTCATTAAATAATGAGTTGAAATACGCTTGATTATGCTTGACCGAAGGGTTATTTGGAGCAAAGCTAGCAGCAATATCATTATGTTTTTTAGCTGTCTCTTGATCACCTAAACGACTGTAGGAAAGACATAATTGTAAATGAGGTAGCCAAGTATAACACGCAGTATTAATAAAAGGACTTTGTTTAGGAATATCAACTAATGTAGCAATTTTATACCATGAGATTGCACGATGATAATCGTTTTGTTGAAGATAGATATAGCCTAATCTACAACAATTTTCACCACGAGGACCATCGTAAGTGAATGATTTTAGACAACTACTGGTTGCTAAATCCATTTCTCCTAAATTCAAATAACAATCAGCCATTTTTCCGCAAGCTTGAATATTATCTTCAGACCAGCCTTTTCCTTCATCTAAAAATTTGTTATACCATTCAATTGCGGTTTCATACTTACCATGATCTAAACATTCATTTGCATAATAATATTTATCTCTTGGATTTAATGATTTACCTGAAGCAATTGCTTCTTCATAAATTTTTAAGTTTCGGGTAGATGAGTCTTTATCCTTATAATGGATGACGGCAGCATCTGAATGAATGATATTTCCATATACTTCAAGATATTCATGTACGAATCCAATCCATTTAAAATTCCTTTTACGTTTAACGATTCGATTCCGAACAGAGCTAAATGTTGAATTTCCATCTTCATCAAAAGAAAGATGATATTTCATTGCAACAGCATCTACTTCTACTGTTAAAGTTTTCTTTAGCTCAAGTAATTTTTTTGCATTCTCTTCTGTTATGACATCATCTGCATCTAACCACATAATATAGTCTTTAGTTGCTTTAGAGAATGCAAAGTTCCGGGCCGCGGAAAAATCATTGATCCACTTAAAATCATAAACGCAATTTGTAAATTTTTTTGCTATTTCTTTCGTTTGATCAGTTGAACCTGTATCAATTATGACGATTTCATCTACAATAGTAGAAACGGATGAAAGACATCTTTCAAGAACATTTTCTTCATTTTTTACAATCATACAAAGACTGATAGTAATTGAATCTTTTTTCATTAATTCCACCTCAAATTTATGTTATTAAGGTTGTCAATAAAAGGTTCATCCAATTATTGAAATTTTTTAATAAGAAGGTTGTTATTTAGTTTTGTATATGTTTAAATATGTAAAAGGAATATTGGAAATTTTACGATAAAGAGAGTAGTCTTATAAAGTTTTTAAGCGAGTTAGGGATGGTGGAAGCCTAATAAAACGAATAAGATGAAGCGCACTTTGGAGAAGTAAATTCGAATTGCAGTAGGATTTACCGGGGATGGAACCTCGTTAACAAACTTAAAGTTGGTTCAATATTATTTGAACAATTAGAGTGGTACCGCGGAACTTAAACCCCGTCTCTTTTTTAGAGGCGGGGTTTTATTTATTTTAAGAAGGGAATGAAGGAAGATGAACTATGAATTATTGTATAGTGAACATTTAGAAAAAGCATTAAATGGCGCATTAAATAAAATAGAAATTAGAGCACTGATTGAAAAACCACATTATGCAGATCAAGGTGATTTAGCATTTCCTTGTTTTCAGCTTGCAAAGTCATTAAGAAAGTCCCCAGTTAGCATCTCACAAGAAATTGCACCTCTTATTCAACATGAATTATTTGAAAAGGTTGAAGCGAATGGACCGTATGTAAACTGCTTTTTAAATAAGAAAATTGTCAGTAAGCATATTATTGAAACTGTATTAAATAAAGGAAAAGATTTTGGAAATCAAGTTACTGATGATGAGAAAACAATTGTGATTGATTGTTCTTCACCAAATATTGCCAAACCTTTTTCAATGGGTCATATTCGTTCAACAATGATTGGAAACGCAATTGGGAACATTGCTCAAAAAAATGGCTATAAAGCAATTAAAATCAATCACCTAGGAGATTGGGGAACACAGTTCGGGAAATTGATTGTTGCATATAAACGATGGGGAGTAGAAGAAAAAGTAAAATTAAATCCAATCAAAGAATTGCTAACACTATATATTAAATTTCACGAAGAAGTAGAGAAGGAACCACAGCTTGAAGAAGAAGCAAGAAGCTGGTTTAAGAAATTAGAAGAGAAAAATGAAGAAGCGCAAGAATTATGGGAGTGGTTCCGTGAAGAATCACTAAAAGAATTTAAGATGGTGTATGATTTATTAGGTGTTAGCTTTGATAGCTTCAATGGCGAAGCTTTTTATAATGATAAAATGGATCGAATCATTACATTATTAGAAGAGAAAAAATTATTAGTTGAATCAGAAGGTGCTGAGGTTGTGGACCTTTCAGAAATAGAATTACCTCCTTGTCTGATTAGAAAATCGGATGGAGCTACATTATATGCAACCCGAGATTTGGCAGCTGCACTTTACCGTAAAGAAACATATGACTTTGATAAAGCGGTGTATGTTGTTGGAGGTGAACAAGCTTTACATTTCACACAAGTATTTACTGTTTTAAATAAGATGGGATATGAATGGTCTAAGAATATGGAACATGTACCATTTGGTTTGATTCTTCAAAACGGTAAAAAAATGTCAACTCGAAAAGGGAAAATTGTCTTACTTGAAAAAGTTATAGAAGAAGCAATTAGTTTAGCCAATCAGAATATATCTGACAAAAATCCTAACTTAAAAAATAAAGATGAAGTTGCAAAAATGGTAGGGGTTGGAGCGATTATATTCCAAGACTTAAAGAATGATCGAATGAATAATTTCGAGTTTTCTCTAGAGCAAATGTTAAAATTTGAAGGAGAAACAGGACCATATGTACAGTACTCTATTGTGAGAACTAATTCAATCTTGGAAAAAGCGGATGTAACAGATTTCCATCATCAAGTTGGTTTACATGATGAGTATAGTTGGGACATCATAAAAAACATCCAAGCCTTTCCAGACAAAGTAAAACGTAGTTTCGAGCAAAATGAACCGTCAGTTATTGCAAAATATACAATTGATTTGGCTCAATCGTTCAATAAATATTATGGCAATACACATATCCTCACTAAAGACGATCAATTAGTAAGTAGATTAGCTCTAATCAAAGCTGTTTCGATTGTATTAGAAGAGGGACTTAGATTATTGGGTATTCGTGCACCAAAAGAAATGTAATCAAAAAAGTATGAAAAGAATATTTTCTTTTCATACTTTTTTTGTTTTTTCTAAATGTCTTTTCTAAATAATTGAAGATTTTTTAATTTGAAACGATAAAGACAGAAGGTGATTACAACGGAAGGTGCAGGGCTCCTGTGGGAGATGCGG
>NZ_JBALMS010000176.1:0-1249 GCF_036962205.1 Bacillus sp. JJ664
AAGATTCTTTGATGTCAAAAGTACTGCATTGATGCCTAAAAAAACAAAAACAGATAGGAAAATGAGTATTTGCAAATTTAAAGACAATTCTGTAAAATATAGGATATAGGTGACAAACGGAATCATTAATATAGGTAAAACTCCTAAGAGTGCCCATAATTTATGATAACCAAAAACTTGAGAATTATCCCTTAATTCACCTTCAGTATAAATACTTAATAAATAATCACAATATTGCTCTGGTAACATACGATTTTCTTTCCAGAACTTTATTTCTTTTATGATAATTTGTTTTCGTTGCTGATCCATATTGCATCCTCCAATGATTTTCCGAAAAAAATTCTGAAAAATCACACTTTGTTATTAGAATATCACTTTTATTGGAATTTGAGTATGGTCATTCGATTGGTTTTGACAAATTTCTTCATATGACATTTTGCCTAGTCGTTAAAATTGAAAATAAAAAAAGTCTATCCAAAAATGGATAAACTTTTCTATAATATTCTATTCTAAGAAATCTTTTAATCGTTTACTACGACTTGGATGACGTAACTTACGAAGTGCTTTTGCTTCAATTTGGCGGATACGTTCACGTGTTACACCAAACACCTTACCAACTTCTTCTAAAGTGCGAGTACGACCATCATCTAAACCAAAACGTAAACGAAGTACGTTCTCTTCACGGTCAGTTAATGTATCAAGTACATCTTCAAGCTGTTCTTTTAACATCTCATAAGCAGCATGTTCAGCCGGAGAAGTAGCTTCTGAATCTTCAATGAAATCACCTAAATGTGAATCGTCTTCTTCACCAATTGGTGTTTCAAGAGATACAGGCTCTTGAGCAATTTTTAAGATTTCTCTTACTTTTTCAGGTGGTAAATCCATTTCTTCTCCAATTTCTTCAGGAGATGGCTCACGACCCAAATCTTGAAGTAATTGACGTTGAACTCGGATTAGTTTATTAATTGTTTCAACCATATGTACTGGAATACGGATTGTTCTAGCTTGGTCAGCAATTGCACGAGTAATCGCTTGACGAATCCACCAAGTAGCATATGTACTAAATTTGTAACCTTTACGGTAATCAAATTTTTCTACAGCTTTAATTAATCCCATATTTCCTTCTTGAATTAGGTCTAAGAATAGCATTCCACGTCCTACATAACGTTTTGCAATACTTACTACTAAACGTAAGTTTGCTTCAGCTAGGCGGCGTTTCGCTTCTTCATCGCCTTCTTCAATACGTTTT
>NZ_JBALMS010000176.1:1284-3818 GCF_036962205.1 Bacillus sp. JJ664
CTTCTTCTTTTTCTAATTGAGTATTTCTAGGTTCATCGTCAGCATCACCGACAATATCAATTCCTTGTTCACCTAATTGTTCGTAAAATTCTTCTAATTGATCTGAATCAATTTCAAATCCATTTAAACGATCAGCAATTTCTTCGTATGTAATTACACCACGTTTTTTACTATTTTCAATTAATAATGCTTTTACTTGATCGAGTGTTACTTCTGTTTCCGTATCTTTAGAACGAGCCGATTTATCAGCCATTTGTTCCCCTCCTTCGAAAAGTTCGCGAATCATTTAACATATTTCATACTAGACCGAAGCTGAGTAATTTGTTGGAGGATTGTCGCAGCTTTTACGAAATCTCCTTCACGTTCAGCTTTTTTCAAGTCTATTTCTTTTTCACGTATACGTTGTTGCTTATCATAGTTGTTTAATGCATCTAAATAATCCTTTAACTCTCGCTCTGTTAGTTCAGGTGCTATCTGTAAATTGACAATTTTTGAAACTACTTCAAGTAACCTTTTTGAAGGAAGGTAATTCATAAATTTACTAATATTAGACTCATTGCCCTCTTCATAATAAGCATAAAGATGGATTATAATCTCGGAATAATCATTATTGTAGAATAGACCCTGATATTGTCGTCTAACCTTCTCGGCCACATCACTGCTATTTAACATGTGTGCTAAGAGTGTTTGTTCTGCTCTTACATGTGCAGGTAAAAGTGTTTTAGAAGATATATCTCGTTTGATATCAGTTTTTACTTCTGTTACATTTGTTATACGATTTGCCTGATTACTATATTGTCCAAATTCCTTCTTCAGCACTTCAATTGAGATAGAAAACTCTTTTGAGAGTTGATTTAAGTAATAATCTTGTTCAATGAGTTGACTTAATTTTGCAATTTCCTGAAGCATTTCTTTAATATATTGAAATTTAACAGTTTCATCTAGGAGATTTTTTCCTTTTCGATGATATTGCATTTTAAAACTCATTAATGATACACTAGCTTCAATAATAGAGGAGTTAAATTTTTCAGTTCCAAATTGTCTTATGTATTCATCAGGATCTAAGCCATCGGGCATTTGTGCAACCTTTATTGTAAAACCTTCTTTTTGAAGAATATTCGCTGCTTTTTCGGTCGCGTTTATACCAGCCTGGTCTGAATCGTAGCATATGATAATTTGATCAACAGAAGTTTTTAACACTTTGGCTTGATCCTCTGTTAAAGAAGTACCCATTGTAGCAACAGCGTCATTGACGCCTGCTTTATATGCAGAGATAACATCGGCAAAGCCTTCCATTAAAACTGCTCTGTTCTGCTTACGCATCACGTTTTTAGCTTGATAGAAATGATATAATAGTTTTCCTTTATGGAAGATTGATGATTCCGGACTATTCAAATATTTTGGTGAACCTTCACCCATAATTCTTCCGCTAAATGCAACAATCTTACCTTGATGATTATGAATAGGAAAAATTAATCGATTTCTAAATCGATCATAATAGTTCCCATCACGCTCGTTACGAACAACCAGACCGGCTTTTTCCATGATTGGCATGGAATATCCACGTTTTTCTAATACCTTTGTAACAGCATCCCAAGAATCAAGTGCAACACCAAGTTCAAAATGCTTAATTTCTTCTTTTGAAATGCCTCGGTTAATTAGGTAGCCTAACGCTTCTTTACCTTCTGCTGTATTAACTAATAGATGGTGATAGTACTTTTTGACAAACTCATGAGCTTCATGCATGATCGCTTGCTCAGTAGATTGAGGATTTTTTACAGTGTCAATCGCATCTGTTGGTAAAGTGATATTTGCCTTCTGTGCAAGTTGCTGTACAGATTCTTGAAAGTTCAAACCTTCAAGCTGCATAATAAAGGAAATTGAATTCCCACCAGCACCGCAACCAAAACAATGAAAAATTTGCTTTTCAGGTGATACCGAAAAAGATGGTGTGCTTTCTCCATGAAATGGACAAAGTCCAAAATAATTTCTTCCTTGTTTTTTTAAAGGAACGTATTCACTCACTACATCAACTATGTCTACTGACTGACGAACTTGCTCAATAAGTTCATCGGGAATTCTGTTTCCCATATTGACAGCTCCATATACTATTTTATTCGATAAAACTCGCTGTATTCCTTCAAGTTTCGACAATATTTTTTTCATATTTTTTTCTTAAAAAATCTTTTGATTATTTCAAGTCGAATATGTATTATCAATTGTCTAAAAAAAGAGGCTCTACAGTAGTTCATAAGCATTGCATTCAACTGCTAGTTCTGGTTTCTATAAAACCCTATTTATTTATTGCTTATGATTAATTTCTACATGTCTTTGCTAATTCCTTCAAAACATGTATCGATTTATGTAGTTTTATTTCCTTCTTTCGATAAACTAGGAAGCACATATTCATAGTTTATTCGTAAGTATAAAAAGTTAAACCTATAATTAACTCTTTTCATACAATTTTTTATTATAATCTATTTCACATTGGAAATCTAGCAATATGCATCAAAGATTTTTTTGTTCGTTTTTAA
>NZ_JBALMS010000176.1:4003-4233 GCF_036962205.1 Bacillus sp. JJ664
TTCAGAAAAGAGCATAAAAAAAGAGAAAACACATTAGAAAAATCTAATGTGTTAATTTGTCATTGTGACATTCAGTCTGAGAATTATCTAATATGTCTATTTTGATAATACTGACCCAAAATTACATTTGCTGATTCTTCAACTGCTTTACTTGAAACATCAACGATATTACAGCCAATTCGAGTCACTACATTATTAAAATGTTTAAGTTCTTCTTCAATTCTAGCAAT
>NZ_JBALMS010000177.1:0-4316 GCF_036962205.1 Bacillus sp. JJ664
CAGTAAGTCCCAGGTTTATGGATAATCCTACCAATAAAGCATCATAAGGTGAAGTTCTAATGTCCGTATGTATAGTGAAAGAACTGCCTAGAGTTAATACTTTTTTTAATAACTTCTTATTGAACTAAACATGCGTCTGTTGTATTACGTGATCGACTTTTTAGTCGATTTTTTTGCGATACAATTTTTAATACTTGAATAAGATTAAAGGTATTAAATCTTTAATATTGAATATTAATTAAAAGTTATATAGAACAATTAATATTCATAAAGTGGAGGATATTAATGAAATATTGGATAAGTTTAATATGCGGAATTTCTTTATTGTTAGTATCATTTTGGACTTTGTTTTATGGTTATATGCCAAAGGTAGGAGTAATTGGAGACGGACCTAATTATACTTTAGTTTGGTATGAATTTAGTATTTTATTTATATCTGGGATTCTTATTCTATCCTTATCTTTTAATTTTAAAAATAAAAAATTAAGGCTTGCCTGGATTATTCCAAATGTATTCTGCTACTTAATAGTAATCACTTTATCTACTTTTGTAATTGAAAATTTTGAAGGAATGAAAGAAATAAATAGATTAACAATATGGGTTGTAGCTAATGTGGCTTTATTAATAATTTCTGTTTTCGGTAGTTTTCGAATATGGAATTGGATTAAAACTAGAAAAATATAAGATATATAATCAACTTAAAGTAATATATATTTATTTCAACTAACGCTCAGCGTTAGCTGTACAACAAATAGAGGATTTTATGAAAAATATTATTTAGGAGAGTGATTATATGAGAAGAAGGGGACTAGGAATCTCATTTATTACTATATCTGCTTTATTAATTTCAACCAAATATTTAAGTGCAGGAATTTTTGGTTCGAGTGTTGTTTCTTGGAGTGAAGAATTATTTAATGCAATGTTAGATTCAGTTGGAAATACTCTTAGCAATCTTAGTATATTGTCTTTAATTATTGGAATTTTATATTTAGTCTGGGGAGAATATGAAGAGTTTAATATAAAGAACAAAAATTAGATCATTCAATCTTATTAAGCTAACGCAGAGCGTTAGTCAAAGTCGCTCATGAGGCTTTTTCATTTTGATGATGGAAGTTGGTGTGAATATGAGACATTTAAAAGCTGTCGGCGTTATGATTTGTGCAAGTTTCCTCCTTATAACAGGTTGCGAGAAAAAAGAAAAATCATTTAAACGAGAGCATTATACACCGGTTCATTACACAGAGAAAGAAAAGAAAGCTTACGAAGCAGTTGCGCTTAAATTAGCAAAAGAATATGTTGAGAAAACACGGGGACCAATCACTGCCGAACAACATTTTGAAGCTAAGGTTGAAAAAGATGGTACCTTCACTGTTCACGTGACAAAAGATTTAGGCGAAACGAAAGAAGGGATCGCTTGGTTAAGCGTGAATCCAAAAACGAAAAAAATCATCGACGGCGTGCATTAATCAAAAGAAAACAAACACTCTAAGCTCAGCTGGGACTGCTTTTTATTTACGTATTTGGCATGATGGTTGAACAAGGAATTAAAAAAATAAAGTAGAAATATTTTAATATTCAACTTACATTTTAGAGGTAGCAGTCTTAAAGTTTTTACCGAAGCTAAATGTAAAGGAAAATACTTAGAAAGCGATGGTATATAAAAAAATATGGAACAACCAATGTTCTTAGTTAAAAAGAAGTCGAAATACCTGCTTTAAAGAACAATGAAGTATTGGTAAAAGTTCATGCTGTATCTGTAAATTCTTGGGACTGGGACCTCATGAGAGGTAAACCATTCTTGGTTCGCCTTGGGGGACTGCTAAAACCAAATATAATATTCTCGGAGCTGATATTGCGGGGAGGGTTGAAGCAGTTGGCAAAGAAGTAAAACACCTCATTATAGGGGATGAGGTATTCGGAGACATTTCCTGGTGTGGTTGGGGGGGATTTGCGGAATATGTATGCGTACATGAAGCCGCATTGACTTTGAAACCAGCCAAAATTACATATGATGAAGCAGCTGCCATTCCACAAGCAGCAGTCCTGGCCGCAACTCTCCTCCTCAAGAATTATTTCTTTGGGTGAAAGTTTTTTATTATTTATGTTTCATTAGGACATAATTAAAAGTTTACGAGAGGGGAAATTATATGAATCCTATTTTATTAGATGTTCCGTTACAAATAGAAACAGAGAGACTAATTCTTCGAGCACCACTTCAAACTGGTGAAGGAAATGTAGTAAACCAAGCTATTAAGGATTCAATTAGTGAGTTAAAGCAATGGTTGTCTTTATTCCAGTCAATTCCTACTGTTGAAGAAACGGAAATTCTCCTTAGAAATGCCCATATAGATTTTTTGAAAAGAGAAAGCTTTCGCTATCTTATCTATCTTAAGGGTACTAATGATTTTATTGGTACTGCTAGTCTTCACGGAATTAATTGGAACATTTCTAAATGTGAAATTGGATACTGGATTAACACGAAATTTAGTGGCAATGGATATATGACTGAAGCAGTAAGTGAGTTAACAAACCTTGGCTTTCAGCTACTCAAATTTAGAAGGATTGAAATACGATGTGAATCTAAAAACACTAAAAGTCGTACGATCCCTGAAAAACTAGGTTTTGAGCTTGAAGGGATATTACGTAATGATGATCTTTCAGCTGACGGTAATAAACTAACAGATACCTGCATCTATGCAAAGGTAAATTAGACTGAAATTTTATAAACCCTTATAAGAAAATAATCGACAACGACATTAAAATACGGTCACTCATGGCAACTCAATACAACGTGATACTCACCATATTGGTCAAATACAAATCAATAGAAAATTACAGAATGTATGGACAAAATACAAAAAGAAGATATGTATGGAATTGAATTAACGTATGAAGAATAATCAAAAGAATTTTGAATGTGAAATGCACCTCAATCGTTAGACACAACTAACAATTGGGGTGCATTTTTTGTGACAAAAATTTTATACGATTAAAAATTTAACAGCCACTCAAATATAACCAATGATTTGTAACGCATTTAGAATAACTCATGAATAAATTACCTCAATATTTAGTTCAATATGGATTCAGAAATTAGTGCTTCTACAATAGATTTTAGGGAGTAGGTATAGAGAAAAAATTATACACATTAACAAACTTGTACTGATTGAGTGATAGATAACACTGTACCTCGACAGGATACCAGTTAGAATAAAAAATTTAGTCTCTGCTTTCATTAAATATGACAGACATAATTTAATGATTTTTAGAAAAAATAGTATATCATATTGTGAAAACTAGACAAATAATTAGATTGGTTAGAAAGGGAAATACTTTATGAATCGTAAATTAATGATAAGTGGTTTTCAATTTCTTTTTTGATTTATTGTTTTACAGAGTTGAAATAAGTATGGATGGAATTAATATATTAATTGAGGCATTTGCGGGCTTGTTGAAGAAGGGAATTTATTGTTTTAAGCGAATTAGAATTTCAAATAAACCTTACACAAATACGGGTATTGAAAACAACGGGAATATAGGAGGTATGAGATATGAAAATCAATAGAATAGATCATGTGAGTATAAACGTAAATGATCTTTCAGAGGCTAAAGCGTTTTTTCTTGATTTAGGGCTTGAAGTGCAAGCGGAATGGGAATTGGATGGAGAACAGTTGGACAGAATCGTTGGGCTTAATGATGTTAAAACGGCATGTGTGGGATTGGGGATGCCAGATGGTCAGGCATGGATAGAGCTAGTCAAATTTTATTCCCCATCAGATGAAAAAGATATTCAGCAACCTTTTGCAAATACGCTGGGAATTCGACATGTTTGCTTTGCTGTTGAAGATATTGAAGCTATTGTTGCAAAGTTGAAAAAGAAAGGCACGGAAATCTTTAGTGAGATACAGCAATATGAAGAAAGCTATAAGTTATGCTACGTTCGTGGTCCAGAGGGAATTATTTTAGAGTTGGCGGAGAAAATCAGATAAATATTGAGTGGGACTTTAACTGATTTAGTCCTCCAACTTTAAAGATTTTTTCTTAAACTATTGGGTGCATTAGTTGAAGAAGATGATCGACAATTTTGTCGGTCATTTTTTATTGAACAAACTGGAAGCAGTATCATTCAATTAACAATGATATAATAAGGCATAAAAGGTTGCATAAAAAGTTATTATATAGGGTGCAAAAAATAAATACTTTGCTTTTTTATTATCAAAGGATAATTTAAAAAGGAGAAAAAATAAGTCTAAAATTAAATAACAAGGGTTGATTTTATTGATGAAAATATTATATATTCAAGGTTAGCAGTATAC
>NZ_JBALMS010000178.1:0-925 GCF_036962205.1 Bacillus sp. JJ664
CTTTAAAGGATGAAAATAATAGAGATGAGTTTATTTCTAAAGTTCATTTAGGTTTTAAGAAGGCACAAAATCTGATTGTGCAAAACTTGTTATTGCTCGGTAAGAAAAGAATCAGAATTAAAGCCTACATTAAAGAATTAAGAAGGCAAAGTGAAGCGAAAGAGATAATTCAAAAATATCAAAATGAATTAGAAATCATTATTTACAAAGAAAAAATATTGAGAAAAACGGCTGATTCAATTGCATGGCAATTACTGGGGAACGATATTACCATTGTTAGAAGGCTATATAAACAAATTCCTTCTGTTGAAATATTCAATTCTAATTTAAATCATGATTTAGAGGTAGTAGAAAATATTTTTAATAGTGATAATTCTATTTTCCCTTTGATAAATGACATAACATCATTTATCCAGATAGGTGATTTATTAGTTTGTGAATATAAAAATCAAAAAATTGGTTTACTAGAATTAAAAGAAGGAAAGGTAAATGAAGATATTGAAAGAATAATAGATGATTATACTGAATTTGGTTGTGAAAGAAAACTATATTTTGAATTATCAGAGCGAGATAAAAAATTCAAAAAACAATTTCAGCGATACATAAACCAACAATCAAAAGCATTAAACACTACACACCTAATTAATCAAGGTGAAGGCATAGATGATGTTACTGGTCATAACATAAAAGTAGTTAATGATGAAATATTTTATACTAAACATTTTGATGATATTGTAACAAAAATGTTAAAGGAAGTAGATAAAAAGAATTTTTCACTTAGGATAATTGATGAGTGTCTTGTAATTGGTGTTTATAATACTACAAAAATTCCAATTCATAATGCATTTGATATCTGGAAACAAACAATGGATATAGACTTCCAAACAATTAATTTCATAAATTATATTAATGCACCCGTTGCTTT
>NZ_JBALMS010000178.1:975-1816 GCF_036962205.1 Bacillus sp. JJ664
AATGTCATTAAATGCAAAAAAATGGTTTGAGATTTTAGAAAGAAAAAATTTAAAAGTTAATCTTTTAACCAAGAAACAGACTGCTAAACTTAATGCTGTTCCATCACATTCTAAATCATTTGAATATAATGGACAAGCTATTGAAATTCAGTATGAAGGAATAAAACAAATTTTACATGATGGAATGTTTGAAAGAATGTTTAATCAATTCGTTACACCATCTTCAATAGGTGAATTTATAAAACATGGACTAACAGAAGTAGCTAAGTCTAATAATTAAACGTAATCCTTTCCAGGATACTATTCTAGTTGTTTTTCACTTCTAACACCCGATCCTGTTTTTGTTTAAAAAATACATAATAGCACAGTATAAATTACTGTGCTATTTCCTATTAAACTAAAATATTTAAGGATAAATTAGATTCTACTTCTTTTTCCAAGAGTAGCAAAACTACGAAATAATCCCATGTAACGTCACTTGAATTAATTTTTTGTAAAAAAACTAACTATACATTTCATTCTTCATATAAAGAACAATAAAAAAACTCCATAAAATACAAAGAAATATTTTCTTGTTATTCGCCCCATCTTTAAATAGCAAAAATTCATCGTCAAGGTTATGTGATGTATGGTTTCTCACAATATGTGAAATTTTCAAACAAATTGCCCATTTAACCTTCAAATTACTTTCAGTATTTTGTTTTTCTAATAAAAATACCAAAGCTTCATTATCCGATAGTTTAATAACCTCTTCGTGAAGTTGAGTAAATTGTTCATAAAGTTCACTATCTACCGAAATTACTTGTTTTATACTATTAAATAATTTAGATTTAGTAATCGG
>NZ_JBALMS010000179.1:0-1217 GCF_036962205.1 Bacillus sp. JJ664
TATTAGGATAGATTTAAATGGAGGCTATACGACTCTATTAGTCTTTTCATGCTTGTTATTATTTATTATTTTCACAAGAAATAAATGAAATGAGTTACTAATACAATTAGATTTAGTTAGCCCAAGAATCCGATATTTTTAATGCTGATTATAAAGTTGAAAGCTTAAAAAATTTGGAAAAATGGTACTTTGAGTTATATGAAAAGAATGAATTCAATAAGCTGGGAATAGTTAGAAATGAATTTGAAAAAGTAATGGCGATTTATTTTGGAGAAGTAGTTGTGAAAAATAATAAAGATGCAAACTGGGAAGTAGAGAAATACCCTTTTGTACCAGGAAAATACACCATTGGAGTAAGTAATGGCTTTCTGAGTATGTCTTTAGGAAATGGATTTATGGACCATTATAGTGAACCAAGTAACAAAAGAAGAAACGCTTTATTTAGAAGGTACAATCATTATTTTTATAATTGAAACGTTATATCTTATTGAACTAACTGGCGCGTTAGTTATGTAAAAGGATCGATAGTTTCGTCGATCCTTTTTATTGTGCTTACAGGCAGTAAAATTAAATATTAAAAGGTCATAAAGATAGACTTGAAGAATATGTAAATTTATAGATGGTTATATAAATGGCTATTTAACTAATCAAAGGAAGAATGGTTATTTTTGTAAAAAAACTTTTTAAACTTTTAACTATTTTAAGTGGAACCTCGATGTTAGCTTTTACCATTTATAACTGGAATGACCTTTCAGTCCATAATATGATTATTTCTCAAATACTTTTATCTAGTATGTTTATATTTGGAGGAATAGATCATATTTTGAGTGAAAACAAAACATTGAAGATTATGGGAGTAGCATATTTTGGTGTTGCTATTTTTGCAGCTTTTGTTGCCTTTACAAAATTGTATATAGGAATGTAGAATTAAATTCATTAAAAAAATATCTACTTCCTTATGCAACTAACTGGCACGTTTGTTACATAAGAAAACTATAAAAGACGATTTCCAAATGTGGGAGTCGTTTTTTTGATTCGTCTCGATTTACTTTCTCAATATTGCACGGAATACCACAATAGTATATTGTTTTCCGTACAATGGTTCGTCAACTTAAACAATTAAACAGATTTGTGGAGGAATTTAATTGAATGAATAAACATGACCAACTAAATACAATCAAAGAGGATTTTATAAATTGTCAAAAAGTACTATTAGC
>NZ_JBALMS010000180.1:0-4907 GCF_036962205.1 Bacillus sp. JJ664
AATTTAAATGAATTGTCATGTTTTTTACATGTGGTTGAAATGAAAGTCGATTATTCTAAACATTAAATAGGATCATTCATTATGTAAGTATTGAAAGTATAGGTCAATAACAACTAAAAATTTTTAGAGACTATTTCTGATTGGACACATTTTGAAGGATGCATTAATAAAATAGAATATATTGAAATAAAGGAGGGGTGTAGGATGTTTGAAATCTATAATGTAGCAGTCATTCCACTGATCATAGGAATCGTAGAATTATTTAAAAGAGGCGGGTTACCAGCAAAATACGCTCCATTTGTAAGTGTATTCTTTGGCTTACTCTTTGGCATCTTTTATATAGCAAGTAATATTAAAGAGGGTATTGTCGTAGGGTTAATGATTGGATTATCAGCTACTGGACTATATAGTGGTACAAAAAATGTAATCAATAAACCAGAAGAAAAGTAAGCCAGCAGCCAATTTGGTTGCTTTTTTTATTTGTCAAATCTTTAAAAGATACCATTCTTAAACAAGAGAACAATTTGTTTTAAATCGGTGATGATTGTGAAAAAATGATAAGTAGATTACTATTAAATAAATAAGCGTATTGTTAAAAAAGGAGTTTATACATGGCGAACAATTTATCACATATCGAAAAAAGTGAATTAACGAAATATATCCCACCTAAAGGGGAATTTACAAAATTTTTATCTGATGAAGATTATTTAGAAAAAGGTCAATTGTGGGGACTTTTTAATAAGAACCCAAAACATGAATTTTTATTTAAAGGACAGGATTATCAACGAATCGTTAAAATGGTTGGGTATGAGACTTACGGTGTAACTGCTGAGTATCATACAATCATTATTGAATTTGAAGATGGAAATTTATCAAGCATTCATCCAGCATATTTAAAAGAAATGCAGTCTCCAAATTTCAAAAAGGTATATATAGTTGATGAAAATGCTAGCAAATCTACTGAAGTGAAGAGTGAAAATCCTAAACCAAAAGAAACGAAAAGTACTACTGCTACGAAGGCTTCAAAAGAGAAAAAAGAAACAATATCAATCGTTCTACCAACAGAAAAAGCTCATTTCAATGGTACTGTTAAGGAATTTTCAACAAAATATAATCACTTTAATGATAGTGAAGAAGAAATTGTTATTTGGGAAAATGTCGTTGTAAAAGGTGATACCGAATTAACGATTGGAGATGCTTGGTGCTCGCTTAGTAAATCCTTGAAAGCAGCAGAATTAGAACTAGGAAATTCTTATCAATTTGATGGTAAAATTGTTGATAAAAAATTAAATAAAGAAGTGAAATATAAATTAAATAATCCTTCAAAAGTAGCAAA
Source organism: Bacillus sp. JJ664 (assembly GCF_036962205.1). Classification (NCBI taxonomy): domain Bacteria; kingdom Bacillati; phylum Bacillota; class Bacilli; order Caryophanales; family Bacillaceae; genus Bacillus; species Bacillus sp. JJ664. The sequence continues at coordinate 1,337 of NZ_JBALMS010000180.1, forward strand.
ACTTTCATAAAAAAAACCGCTGAACATTTTTAAAATGTAATCAGCGGTTTTTTATGTACATAAATTAAGCAACTTCCTTTGATTCTATTTTTCTTTGTTTGAGTAGAAAAATGGCTAGACCAATTAAAATAATAGAGATTCCAATTCCTTGCTGCAAGGAAATGATTTCATCCAAAATAAAATAAGCCAGGATACATGTTCCGATTGTCTCCCCTAAAATACTCATTGAGATTACAGTAGTAGTTAACCATTTTAAAAGCCAATTAAAAATGGTTTGGCCTAAGATTGTAGCAATAAATGCAATACCGATAAATGACCACCACGTTTGTTTTGAGTAATTAATGAAGGGTTCATTAAGTGAAATTGCATAAATACATAAGAATAAAGCGCTACTTGCATACCCAATAATTGAATATGGAACAAGTGAAAGTGTCTTTCGAAAATGTTGTCCAACAAAGAAATATGCAGTAATGACACCAGCAGCAATAAAAGCTAAAATATCACCTAACAAAGCTTGGCCACTGATCTGAAAATCCTGCCATCCAATCACAATACTTCCGGCAATTGCAACAACACAACCGATTATTGCGCCAAAACTAAAGCGTTCCTTAAATAAAAAATACCCTCCGACCATTGAAAAAAGAGGTTGTAAAGTTACAATAACGGTCGAACTTGCTACAGAGGTATAGTGTAGTGATTCAAACCATAATGCATAATGAGTGGCTAAAAATAAGCCTGATAATAAACCTAGACCCCATTGTTTTTTTGACAAAGATTTTAATTCCTGTTGATTCTTTTTGCTTCCTATTAAAAAAGGTAATAGAATCAATGCTGCAAAAAGCATCCGATAAAATGCGGTAATCGAGGCTGGTGCATCTGCTAATTTCACAAAGATTGCAGAGGTAGAAAGTGCAAATACGGCAAAAAATAAAAAGGCATATGATATAAGTGGTGATTTCAAGCGTTTCCCCCCAATTAGTTTTCGTTTACAAGTTTACTATTAAATTAGTATAGAATATTTATAGAATTAAAAAAAGTACTGGATTTATAAGTACCCTATAAATTAATTTGGTAATCTTCTCAATAATTTGATTACATTAATGCATATATTTTTTTATGTACAAAAAAACCCCTAATACTGTTTTAGTAATGGGGAACTTTGTTATAACAATACTTGTTACATAATGTATGATTGAAATCAACTCGCAATGACGACGCCAGTTCCAATTGAAACTCTGGATGATAAATCCAAAACATCACGATTTTGCATTCTTATACAACCATGCGATACATCATGACCAATTGATGCGGGATCGTTTGTTCCATGGATACCGTAATGTGGTCTTGAAAGCCCCATCCATAATACGCCAAAAGGTCCTCCTGGATTTGGGTCTTTGTTTATGATTGTATATGTGCCAGCTGGTGTTGGTGTCACCATTTTACCAACACCAATCGGGTATGTTTTAATGAGTTGGCTGCCATCAAAAAGTTTTAATTGATGTCGAGAAGTTGATATATGAATCCAATTAGCCAAAATGATCATCTCCATTTTTCATTAGTATATGAAGTCAACTAGGCAAGTGTTAACTGACGAAAATGGTGTATCATGAATCAATAGGCAAAACAAAAAGCCTACTTTGAATGAGTAGGCTTTTGATGATATAAAGTAATGATAGTAGAAATTGTTAATTCGTGATATTTAACTTTTTCAAATAAAGATAAAACCAATAAGCGATTGTAAAAGGGATGACGTAGGACAATATCGTCCAATATATACTCCAACCATTTCCGTAATTTACATTTTCCGCTTGCAGGTAGCCGTATTCTAGACCAGTTGTAAATAAGGATATTACGATAATCAATATATATGGATGTTTGTATTTCTTTATAAAGTATATTAAATAGCATCCTAATACAGGATAAAGTCCAATATTAAAAGGCATTTCAGATAATGGGTGATCAAATGGCTGTACTTTCCAAAGTTCAAAATAGATTCCAAAATCATTAATCGTATATGCAAGAAAAGTTCCAAATGGAGCAATGAGAACTAAAAGAGTTTTATCTTTAAGGTTTAGATGAAATATAAAAATAATCCAAGGAATTACAAATCCAACGATAAAATTTAATGCCATACGTTCTCATTTCCTTTTTATCTTATCTTTTCCTTTTTCGTTTATCTTTAAACTTTGGAGATGAGTATTCATAAAGGGTAATATAAAATTAATAACAAATATAAATTGTAAGGAGATGTATGTTTATGTTTAATCAGAGTACTAGAAATGGATTGGAAAAATGATGGGAAGTATTTTCTGAGTTTAGTAGTATTCATTATTAAGTTTCAATGAATTTCCTCAAAATGAATAGGGGAAACCCTCTTCTCCTAAAGTGACTTATTCTTTAAAGATAGTGAATAGAGCCAAAGATAAGCGATTTGAATGATATGAAATTAACCAAAAAGGAAAAGATTAATATGGAAATTAGACCAGCTACATTACTTGATTTAAAAGAAATCATGTACATAGAGGAAGAAGTCATAAAAAGCAATTGTAGGGAAGCTGAAATTAGAAAGTCAATAATACAAAATAGATGCATAGTAAGTTGTGTTGATGAAATGATCAGTGGCTTTCTTATCTATCATCAGCATTTTTTTGGGCAATTTTTTGTTGAGTTAGTTATTGTGAGTCCTAGAAAAAGAAGAAATGGAGTTGCAAAGAGCTTATTAAGATATATAGAAGAAAACTGTCAAACTAGTAAAATATTTTCATCTACAAATCAATCAAATCAGCCAATGCAAGAAGTATTTAAAACGCTAGATTATGTAGAGAGTGGGGTCATACATAATTTAGATGAAGATGATCCTGAAATAATTTATGTAAGATTTAATAACTAAGTAGAAAAAAGAAAATTAAGTAGGTTTGAAAGTCTACTTATTTTCTTTTAAATCTCCAATAGGGTATTCAAAATAAGGTTCATCTTGATTTGAGTCTTCGAAATATTTTGTTCCTTTATCAATAAAACCTACTTTTTCAAGGATTTTTAAGGAGCCACCATTTTTAACGTCAGCAGAAGCGGTAATCAGTTTGACGCTACCGTGATGCTTAGCAAGTTCTAGACAAGCTTTAACTGCTTCGGTTGCATATCCTTGTCCCCAAGAGTTTTTATTAAAATGGTAAATTAATTCTACAGTGTCCATTTTCCCAGAAATATTAAACCCTGCTGCACCAATAATATTCCCTGATTTCTTTTCTTCCACAGCATAAACCGATAAACCTGTCTTTTCATTGCAGTTCCGATATCCGAGTATGATTTGAGATAATAATTCCTCTGTCGTAGCACCGCTGCAAAGGGCCATAACATCTTCATCACCCCAAAAGGATTTAGTTGCTTCAAGATGTTCATCCTCAAATATTCGTAGCGTTAATCGCTTAGTTTCAAATATTATGGTCATTTTAATAAATCCTTTCAATTCATATTTAAATTAATGCATTCCTAGTTAATATTTCTTCAAAACATGTCAAAACTCCTATTATTTGAAACAATAAGATTCATAAATATATGAATCTTATTGAAA
>NZ_JBALMS010000181.1:0-6314 GCF_036962205.1 Bacillus sp. JJ664
AATAAAAATAGATACATATTTCTTTGCCCTCATTCTGTTTTTTTACTTAATAATATTCGTTAGAGATTTGTTTATTTCATTGTTTGACTAAAATGCCAGTTAAAATAAAAAGCTGCTATTAGCAGCTTAAGATCTTTAACTAACGCGCCAGTTAGTTGCATAACATTTTAATATTTTTTTTACAAATATGAATCTCTTCTTTAGATAATTACTTTATTTTAATATTAATACTTTCATTTTTCTTTTTTCCCTCTTCATCAAACCAGTTAAATTCAAAGCTGTTTTCTTTTAATAAAGAATATTCTTCTAAAATTAAAGGTTGCTTACTATCAACTTTTAATGGAGTATAGCTTTTACCTCCAAAAAATTTAATAGATAATCTATCAGTAACTCAAGTTGTTCCACTAACGCATGCGTTAGTGGAAGAAGAAAAATTTATTTAATCTTCACTAATTACACCATATCTCATTTTTTCTCCCATCCATGAACTAACATCTCTCCATCTAAGTCTTTTGGATGAAATCCAACTAACATCATAATCTATATTATTCGTTGGGCTCCAACTACTATCATTTGCCCAATAAATTAATTCATCTTCAATTAACAAAGAAGCTCCGTAGATTATTGAATCATAGTCTTCTGGAGGTGGTGACATGTGGAATTGTTTAACACCTTCAAACAGTAATTCTATTGCTGATGTATTTTCAAATTGTCTTTGAAAGAGGATTCTTACATTAGTCCCTGATGTCATAGCCATCGATAAATCTTCATCTACATAACTATCTGTCCATAAATATAATTCTTTTAAACAACTATCATGGAACCCTCCAAATACCATTTGAAGTTTTTTTATATCATCAGATGTTTTAATCTCTTTCCATTCCATTATTAATCACCATCCCACAACAATTCACTTATGTAACTAAAACATCCGTTAGTTTGAAAAGTGTTTTACTTATTTATTAAAGCACCACCGACGCTAAAAAGATGTTTATTGTCTACTTTTTCTAAATATCCTTTTAATTCATAGCTTGGAGTATCCAGTGCCAACACAGATTTATCTATGCCTTCCATCGGCATTATTACATTTAATGTATATTCTTCTCCAGGCTGAATATCTAATTTGTTGCCTTTAACCTCGATTTTATATTCATTACCCTTATGCGCGTTTTCGTTTAATTCGATTGGAAATGATACATATATATTATTTTGTTTTATAACAAAATCGCTACCATTAATTAATTTCATTTTGTAAATAATAATACCTGGTCTTGTTTCTTTCTTAACTAATACTACTTTTATCTTCTCGATATCCTTTAATTTAATTTCTTTCACACATCCCGTTAATAATAAGAGAATTAAAAACATAATGAATATAAATTTAGTCTTCAAATAACTAACCACCTTAATTGTAATATATTTCCATTTTATCATTTGTTTTCCATGTTTTGTTTTTTAATTTCTTATCTATCAAATTGAAAAATACTAAAAAAAGAGTCGATCTTTATCGACTCCTTCATTTGTAACTAATGCGCCAGTTAGTTGTATTAGACTAATGCGTTCTATCTTTTTAAGAATAGTCTCCTTACTACATAATAAGTAATCCCAGTGGCAAACAAAGGGAATAAAAATTGTAATGAAAATGCCTCTTTTTTATTTATCATCCAATCCAATATTATGAATACGGTAATAAATAACACAGTATCTATTAAAATTGTAAATGTCTTTTTTTCTTTCAAATTCATGTCACCTCAATTAATAAGATTCTATTTCCATTATTCTCAATTTCAATGCCCCCGTTGTATTATTCTTTATTATAATTACTACCTCTTATCAAACTACTTAATGAACAAATTAACTTTACCATATTTTGGAATCTACAACACTTTTTTATGAACTTCTTATTAAACTAAAATGCCAGTTAACATAATAAAAAGGCTGCTAAGCAGCCTTTCGTGATCTTCAACTAACGCGCCAGTTAGTTCAATAAGAATCTTAAATTTTTTGTGCTGTATAACAAATTAATACATCTGTCTCTTCGTTAGTTCCTGGCTTAAAATATGATTCTCCCATAGAAACTCTACCAATAATAAAATCTTTATTTTTAGGCAAAATTTTGGTAAAACTTAAGTTTGGAAATCTTGATTTATTTAGTTTCAACTCATTATATAGATTCCATAAAGCATTACAGTTAAAACTTTCTTTTGAAAAGAAGAATAAACTATCCCATCCATATGTTACATCATCTTCTGACTTAAGTTCTTTATAGTAAATATTCTTATCATCAATTTGTTTCCAATTTTCCTTAGATTTCTCCTTTTCAAAGAGTATTCTTTGTATATTAGTCATGTTTCTTACTTCAAATTTAAGATCATCGAGACAATAAATCTTATAATTGTTATGAAACAACCAATTTATGAATTGTGAAAATGCTCTGTGCTCATTTAATTCTATAATGTATCTATTTATTTTCGATAATTTCATTTTAGTTAATAGTGCTTCCGAATCTATAATAGTTCCATTTTCATCAAACCAATTATATTCTTCAATAGTAGATGGTTCATGTTTCTCTAAAAACATAGCTTGTGTCTCCAATCATTTTATAGAGCATTAATAAAAATATATTTTCGTTTAATTAATTTTAACTTATTTCTCTGTTTAACTATACTGCCAGATACATAAATAAAAAAGCAGCAAATGGCTGCTTTTGCTATTCATCTAACGCGCCAGTTAGTTAAATAAGAGTTTAATAAATCAATTAAAATTACAGCACCTATTCTATCAATACATCAGTAAGAAGAATCCTTCCTACGTGATTAAAAATAATTTCAAAAATTACAAAATAGAGTGTAGGGGTAAATAACTAGTAACCATAAAATATATTTATGTGGTAGAGTATTATATATTAAACTACCTATTATTAAAAAAATAAAAAATGCAAGTAAAAATCTTACCACCATTTATCGCCATTATCTTCTTTAAATTAATAAAACCTACAATAGTAAAAGGGCTTCCTTACAGCCCCCCATGCTATTGAGCTAACACCTGCAATCGTTATATTTGTTCACTTACCTTTTAAAATGTCGCCACCAAAAGCCCATCCATTGCTTTCAAGTAATTTCACAAATTCATCTAAAAATTCATCCATGCCTATAGATTGTTGGAAGCCATTTTTTAAAATACTTCCTTCAATTTTTATACTTAATGATTTGTCTTCACCCTGTGTTAATTCCTTTTCCCACACTGGTTTCCATAAAGGATCTTTTTCGTAATTCTTTCTAACTAACCTACCGATAAATCTTTTCTCACTTACCCCAAATTTAATATAGTTTCTTTGTGCTTGTCTTAAACATACCTGATTAGCACCACCCCAGTAATCAGGATTATCATTCATTACACCATCATCCTGCCAAGCACATACTAAACAGATTTCGTAACTACCATTCGGTTCAGAAAATGTTTTCAAACCACAACATGGACAAGTATACTTTTTCATCATTTGCTCCTTATAACTGCTTGTATTTATGTCTTTATTTTAACACTTCTTATTACACAAAACTGCCAAATATGTAATTAAAAAAGCAGCCAATGGCTGCACTTGATATTCAACTAACGCGCCAGTTAGTTCATTAAGAACTTTCGGTAGTACATTAAGCAATCTAAAAATCTCCGCCGTTTTTAATGCCATTTTTTATTATTTTTTTCTAATATAATGTTCATTTTTTCTAAGATTTTTTGGGGTTCTTGTAATTTTTGATAAGACGGTCCTGTTACATATTCTCGAATGTTTTTTAGAACCTTTTTGTAATTATCAAGTTCTTTTATTACATCTGGATGACTGTAATTAATTGATACTTGAATTGAATACAAATCAAATGTCTCATTATTATTAAATGATTTTATATATTCAGGAATCATTCTTGATTTAATCCAAATAATATTTTCATTTGCTGTTAAAAGATTAAATGCTTGAGTTATATGAAATTGATAATCTGACTTTGTTTCATCACTAAAGGGAGGTAAGTATTTTAATGCATTTAAGTGATATTCTGTTTCCCTATAGTTGTCAAAGAGTTTATTTACAGTAGTAATTTCCTCTTCAGATTGTTGGTGTTTTTTATATAGAAAAAACACATTGAATGATATTGATACCACCAATGTAAAAGCAACAATATATCGTAATTTTGTAGTAAATAACTGTTTCATTCGAACACTCCCGAAAGTTCTTTTTATTAAAGTATTTAAAACAAATTCGTGATTCTTTCTAATTACCCTTCAATTAATCTCCCATATATTGCAATAAAAAAATCGACTTTACAGTCGATCACGATGTTCAACTAATGCGCCAGTTAGTTACATAAGAAAGTCCTAAATAATATTGATTCGCAATGAAAATTAATATTTTATAAACTCGATCTAAATTAAAGATTGTTTAACCATTCATCAAAAGCTAATTCCAATTTTTTCTTTTCTTCTTTATCATTTATAACCAAGTCAAAAATGAATTTCCCTTCATCTTCTAATGCCCCTGTTAATTTTGGCAAACTATCATATAAAACACCTTCTTGATAGTATAATTCCCATGTACACTCACTAAGTTTGAATGCTGTAGCTGAATGAATGTTTTTTTTATCCTTATATCTTTCGATATGATAATGGTCATAATCAATTATGGTACAATCCTCTATTTTAAAATTATGTTTTCTATTGAAATATTCTTGTAAAATATTAAACTTACTTGGTTCCATTTTACATGTAATAAACTCATAATTTTTTTCGCTTTGTCTAAAAGCTACTTCAATTTTTTCATTTTGAATATATAATTCAAGTGCTTTGATTACTTCAATATTTATTTTTTTCTTATTTAGATTAAAAGTATATTTAAACATACAAATTCCTACTTCCAAGGTAATCTCTTTATATTGTTCATTTGTATCTGGAGCATAAAGTTCTCTGTCCTCATTAATTCCCTTTAAAAAATCTTTTCACATTTTTACCATTTACTTTTCTATATGTATTTTATTAAATTATAAAATGATTAATATTCCAGAACAATATGTCCATATATTTATCTTTCTTAATTAACTATACTGCCATTTACTCCAATAAAAAATGAGCCACTTCTGTGACCCATGATTTTCAACTAACGCGCCAGTTAGTTCAATAAGAAATATTATTTTTGAGACGTAATTTTTTTCTCGTCTATGCAAATCTCAATCCGTCTAATCTTTCCAAATTAAATATTCCAATTCTTTATAACTATTAGTAGCATTCAACCATACCATGTTTCCAGCAAATGTTTCTGTACAATTAAATTCAATATGTTTTGTTTGATTTCCAAGAATACATTCAATATTCCCAAAGAAAACCTTTGATCCATCTTCATTACGTGAGGTACTATATGAATCTAGAAGCTTATATTCATAATGTAAACCTGGCATCTTATCAAAAATATGATTTGAAAATGCATTTTTTAGTTTACTATAAGTTAAAGAATCCAATCCACATCGAATGACAATATCTCCATCTGTATACTCAGCTTTTATCTTAGCGTATTTTCCATTGCTATCTTTGGAAACATCCAAAATAAGAAATTGTGGTAGCCCTCGATTACGTGTCAATTTGATCAATCCCTTTAGATAACTTAGTTAATATATTAACCTATTTAGTTTAGTTCACTTATTTAAGAAATAATTCTTATTTAAATATATTCCTTATCATTAAACATTATCCTTTATCCGACTATCCTGCCAATCAGAAAAATAAAAGGACTGCCGCAGCAGTCCATCATTGTTAACTAACGCGCCAGTTAGTTAAATAATGCTATCTAATTTTCAATATAAAAGTGGAACCAGCTAATTCCAACAATTTTTGGTGATGAACTCATACCTTCAAATTCTATTTGATTTCCTTCATATAAAGTAGGTCCAATCACATATATTTCTTGTGCAATTTGATTTGCTATTACTAGTGCATTAAATACTGCTTTTTCTGACTCCTTAACCTCTAATTTAGTCTTACAAACGAGTTCAAACTTAGTTTGATCCTTCCAATATCGTTCTAATGATAAGATTTCTATTTCTCCAATTACTTGGGTCAATGTTTTAACTACTTTATTTGCTTTTTCCTTAGACTTTGCATCAATAAACATACGCCAGTTAATTGTCTCAAACATTATTTTGCTTTCTCCTTTGCAGACAACTCCATAAAAATTTATTAATTATATTCGATGTTATTAAAGTAATATCCTTTTCAACATAAAAGGATATAAAACTAGTCTGCCGAAGCAGCCTACTTGTTCTGCAACTAACGCG
>NZ_JBALMS010000181.1:6327-6665 GCF_036962205.1 Bacillus sp. JJ664
TTTTTTAGTTATTTTATTTTATCAAGAGAATAAAAATTCAAAACTGGATTACTACTTGATTCAGAGCCAAAGTAAAATGTTACTTCATAATCCCCACATTGGTATGTTAATGAACGTTCCGTAACCTTTTCTTCAAAATTTTCTTTTATTGGTTTACCTAGCGTGTTCTTTACCGTTACAAATGTCGATTTGTAATCAGATTTATATGGGTAAATATCAATAATTTTCTTTGTTTTTTCATCTATATCTATTGATGCAGTTTTAAACCTCAATGTTGTACCTGGTATATTTTTATCTACAGGTTCACCTAAAAGTTTTATTGCATCTTCAATTGATGC
>NZ_JBALMS010000181.1:6735-7033 GCF_036962205.1 Bacillus sp. JJ664
AAAATTGAAATAGAAGCTGGTAATCCCCTACTTCATAAACAACATAGTCATCCCATTCTAATGTAGGTTTACCAAAATAGTTACTTAATTGCTTCTTATTTAGTTTGTCTAATCTTTTATCAACTGAAGTGATTTGAGAAATTTTATTGTCCTTATTTAATTCAAATTTGACATCTTTTTTTATATAAATTAAGTTATTCGAGTATCCTTTTGGTACCATAAAGTTTGCAAAAATTTCTATAAAAAATGGATACGTTGTATCAGTTGATTCCATTGACTGTTTTTCATCAAATGTATC
>NZ_JBALMS010000182.1:0-3688 GCF_036962205.1 Bacillus sp. JJ664
TAAAGAAATTCTAACAATTTATAATGATGCTATACTCCACACAACTGCAACATTTGATACAAAAATCAAAACAGTTGAAGAGATGTTAGAATGGTTTCAACGTCATTCAGAACAATACCCTGTCATTGTTTCAAAAGAAAATGCCATTGTAACTGGCTATTGTTCACTGACTCAATTTAAAGAAAAAGATGCTTATAAACATACAGTTGAATTATCTGTTTATATACACCCAGAGCATAGACGTAAAGGGCTTGCAAAAAAATTAATGGAAGAAATCATAAAAATTGCAAAAAGTTTAGGTCATCATACAATCATCTCATGTATTACGAGTGGAAATGAAGTAAGCGAAAAATTACATGAAAAATTAGATTTTCAAAAAGTAGGACATATCAAAAAAGCTGGTCAGAAATTTAATGAGTGGTTAGATATTGTTTATTACCAAAAAATGATATAAAGCATCGTCATATTTGAACTGCCCCCCAATCATATTAATTGGGGGGCAGTTTTTCTTTGATCATGCAGCTTAACAAATTTTAATAGACGAGTTACGTCTTCATTTTATTTGCCTTCCTAATTACATTTTATGTTCAGTTATAAAACAAGCCAATCAATATAGAAAAATAAGCGAATATTCATAAATTACGAGAAAGCAACGTAAAATGAATGAGGAATGTCGGAAAGTGGGGGAAATGACCTTGAAATTAAAACGCGCATTGACCCAGAAATTGGCTAAAAAAATGCATAACTTTTTATTTTTGGGAAAAATCGTAACAGAAAGAATGGTAGATAATGAGAAGCAAACTTTATTGTACTATGAAGACGAGGATTTTATTCGATTTTATGTTGAATGTTTATCACCAATACCACAAAAATTAAAAGTAAGTTTTTCAACACAAGAGGTACTCTTTGTAGGAACAACAGCTAATAAAAATAATGAAAGCAAAATAAAGCCTCTCATTAAAAATAAGAAAAAAGATGAAATAATTGCAGGCTTAAAGAAGATTTTTGACACAAAACTAGTTATGTTTCGCCTTGAATACGCAAATGAAGTAATTACAGTTGATATTGTGGACTTTTATGATGGAAAGAGAGACACAATGTATTCATTGTTGCCAGTCATTGAATTAAGGGGTGAAGGAAAACGTGAAGAAGTAGAAAATCGACTGATTAAAGGCTCTTTACCGATTCATTTACCTAAGTATTATAATGATTTCGATCAACCAGAATTTGTATATTACGACAACAGACTATATGGAAATCTATTTTTAAAGTCTATGATGAATGATATTAGTTACTTAGAAAAACAAAATCAAGTTACTTACCAAGAATATGAGGAAGGAGAACTAAATAACTCGTTTATCCATTCAAATCATTTAATCTATTTTATCCCAGAAAAACAATGGGAAGAATTGAAAAAGAATTATAAAAAAGAATGCAAAGAATTAATTTATACACAAGATTATAAAGAAAAGCAATCATTTCCAATCGAATGGACAATTGATCAAAGCGAAAATGCATTTATTGAACGCTTTTATCAAAATTGTTTACAACAAGGATTATTATATGAAAAGAAAGATATCATTAATTTTCATATTTGCTGTAAGTTCCAAGCACTAACCATTTTAGGTGGTGTAAGTGGAACTGGTAAATCACAATTAGCAAGAATTTATGGGGAAACACTAGGTTTAGAATTTAGTAAAGAACTACTTTTTGTACCAATCACCCCTTCTTACAGGGAACATTATGATTTATTAGGCTATTTGAATCCATCAACTGGAATATATATAGATTCTGAGACAGGATTAACAAAACTACTAATTGAAGCCGAGCAATTCCCACATCGAATGTATATGGTCATATTTGATGAAATGAACTTATCTCAAATTGAGCATTGGTTTAGTAAATTTCTTTCAATTCTTGAAATGCCATTAGAAAAACGAGTTATCACCTTATTTCATGATCACAATGTCGTTATTAATCAATTCTATAAGCCAAAAGTAAAAATAGGAAATAATATTATTTTTGTCGGAACAGTAAATTTTGATGAGACTTCGAGTGAATTTTCATTAAGACTACTAGACCGTGTTAATATTATTTCACTCCGATCAACTTCATTCGTTAATTATTATGAAAGAATGAATCAAGAAAATATTTATGAGTCTGTACCACAGGTTTATATAAACGCAGAATTGTATAATGACTGGACAAATTATACATCTAGTTCTCTGGAGCTAACAAAAGATGAACTGAGTTTCTTTGATGAGTTTAATAATGTAGTTGAACAGTCACTAAGCGAAAGAATTATTTCACCCCGTATGATTAAAGATTTATCCAATTATTTAGTCAACATCCCAAATCTAACTTCACATAATCAGTTTGAAAGAAAAGAAGCGATCGATCTGTTTGTCAAACAGCGCGTGTTAACGAAGGTCCGTGGATTACTGGCAAACTTAGAGGAATTAATTGGTACAGGTGAAAATAATGAACAAGAAGGTATTTTAATTTCATTAATGCAATCAAACCTTGGTCGAAAAGTTTCGGAGTTTGATCATTCCATTCATGAACTGAAAAAGAAGAGAAAGCAATTGGAGATTGATGGATATGTCAACTAATATTGCGATAACAGAAATTAGTAATGAAGCCATCCATTTACCATTTTTATTATCAATTCGAATAGGAACTAGAGGGAAAGAGGATAAAATACAATTAAATACATTAACATCGAATTCGAAGGATGCCTATTTATTTACTTATGAGATACAAGAACTAAAACGATTTTTCTTCCAAATAGAAGGTGACTTTGACGGAAAAGTAACATTTATTTGGAATAATTTATATCATTTTCAACAGGAAAATTTAGATGATCAGCAATATATATTTTCAAATGAAATTAGAAAAATATTAATTTATGAACATGGTAAAACTGAAAATGCTTATCCATGGAGATGTGGATATTATGAATTTTGTATTCATTATCAGGACCAACGCTACTTTGGAATGGTCAAAATCATCCCAAAAAATCTAGAATATGACCAGCTAGAATGGATGCATGAAAATTTGAATCAACAAATTAACGGAATCATGAATGATTCACAGTATTTTAAAAAGTCATCCGCAACTTTAACCCAAAATGGTACGATGTATTTTTGGCCAATCATTCGATTTATTGAAGCAAATGAAGAAAGATTATTAGTAGCAATACAACAGTTTAAAAGCAAGTTGAAGCGGAAACAGAAAAAAGAATATGAATTACAAAGAAAAGTAAAAAAGCTCGATTTTACAACATTAAGATGGAATTTAATGCATCCTGCCATATCGAATGCTACGAATTTAACAATGCAGCCTGTTTTATTAGAGGAAAACTATATAGATGAAATTAAATATGCAAAAAATAAAGTAAGGAAATTCATTTTAACGATTGAAACACTATTAACATTTGTAAAATATGAGCTGGTAAAAGATACAAAGAAAATGGAACAAATTGATTTTCAAGTCCAAGATATCGAAAAAATGATGCAAAATGTAGTAGGAAATGGATCAATCACAGAAAGAGAAAAATCAAAATATCGTCAATCAAAATCATTAAAAGAAATGGAATTAGAAAAATTAAAAACAAGTGTCACCGAAAAAAATAGAATTACATCATCACTTGAAAGTTTATACGAAGTGTATTTTAGAGAGTATACGT
>NZ_JBALMS010000183.1:0-5686 GCF_036962205.1 Bacillus sp. JJ664
ATGTAAACTAGGAATAAATCAAACGTACCAATAACTACAGGTACTCACTTCCTATAATAATCATTTTTAGGTAGTTTTCTGGTGTCTCCTTCACAATAATTATCAATTAGGATCCATAATTATTAAGGTCGTAACAATAAGTATTCGGTTCGGTACATAATTCTCGGTTGCATCCTTATAACAAAAATATTTGGAGGCCGTTTGCAAATGAATATTCAACATGCCGTTGATGAATTTTTATCTTACATTAAAATTGAGAAAAATTTATCAAACAATACCTTTATCTCATATGAGTACGATTTGCACTGTTTTACTCAGTTTTTAATAAAGCAAAATCGTTCACTCATACTTTCGGATATTTCATTATCAACTGTACGTCGTTTTATACAGGATCAAGTAGTACACAGTAATATTAAACCTAGAACCCTACAACGTCGCATTTCCTGTTTAAAGTCATTTAGTAAATTCTGTGTTAAAGATCAATTCTTAGACCTCGATTTTATGGCTGGAGTTGATTCTCCTAAATCGGATATGAAACTACCTAATTATATGAAATTAAGTGAACTCCATTTGTTTTTTACTTATTTAGAACAGGATAGTCACCCTTTTTCGCTGCGGAATGAAGTTATGTTTAAGTTATTGGCAACAACAGGTATGAGGAAATCGGAACTTGTTTGTTTGACTTGGAAATAATTGGATTTTGAAAATAATACAATATTAATCCATGGTAAAGGAATAAGGAACGTCTTCTCCCTCTTCACTCCATTGTAATACCTTTACTTCAGAAGTATAAAAATAATCTTTTAATCGAACATACTCAATCATCAGAACCAGTTTTTAAGAGTCGATTAAATAAGGGATTGAATGCAAGATCATTGCATCTTATATTTAAGCAACTAATCAGTAAAGCTGGTTTACCCGCTCACCGTTTTTCATTACATCACTTACGACATACATTTGTCACTTTACTTTTACAAGGTAACGAAAAAGTGGATTTAAAAACATTACAGAATTATTAGGGCATTCTAGTTTATCAACAACAGGAGTATATACACATATAAATTTAGGACAAAAGAAAAAAGTAAATTGAATCGTTTTTGAATTCCCATACCCTTTTTCAATAATTGATAATGTAAGTTGCGGATGTGTTTCAAGTAGTTTTAATAAAGTATCTTCATTTAAAAGTAACGAATTTTTTACGCTATCCCCCTCTTCCTTCTGAACTGTAAATTTATCTTTAGAATCTATAGAATTAGTTAATGTTAATCGTTATATACCCTTGTTGTAATTGAACTTGTAGCGGTAATTCCACTTCTTTGGAACGTTCCCTTCTCACGAATATCCATAAAAGCTAGAGTACCCGCGGATTTCCATGTTGTAGTAGGTTCAAAACGTTCTCCGTCTAGGCCAGATAAGCCCCAATCATTTTTTGTTACTTCCCATCTGCCATAGTCATATTCTTGACTTCCATTTCTCTGGTTTCTGTAATGGCCTAAGTGAATTAATTCGATCTATTAATCTATGTGATAATAGAATATGTAAGAATTAAATGTTTTTAGAGAATAATATCACTAAATAAAAAATGCCAGCTCATAGAATATGAGAATGGCATTTTTTCATACTATTTTTGTAATACAGTAACAGTTTGTGGGGTTGTCGTTACTTTAAAGCCTTGTTTATTTACAACGTCTGCTGAAACAAAATACGTACCATTTGGAACATCTAATTCAGGGGTCCACTTTAAATGGATTTCATTTTCATTTTCAACTACAAAAGAATCAATTACTTTTCCATTTATATCTTTTATATTGATTGTCCAATTTACATTGTTATTAGCAAATGCATCGATTCCAGCAGGTATACTTCCACTAATATCTTCATTTGGCCAAACACTAAAGTAGCTAACTAGCATTTCCTCATTAATATATGAAGGGTCTCCCCACACTGAATATCCATGATTATAAGCATAATCAGAGCCCAGTACGACGACGCTTTTTGGTTCTTCATTCACAAGGACTGATGTCTGTCCAATCTGTAATGACTTATATTTACCGTTATACCAAATAATTCCAACTTTAAATCCACTACCTTTTTCATTGTCTACAGCTTTGAAAGAAATTTCATATTGTCCATCTTTCGGTTGTACTTTAATATCCGAAACGACTGGAGCAACAGAATCAACTTGAATAGGTAGTTTTACTACTTGAGGTCTAGCATCCTTATAATCTAGTGTTGTTTTTATTACATAATTATAATTACCATCTTTGACCACTTGGCCATTTTGGTCTTTTATATCCCACAAATAACCACCATTTAAATAGTTACGATAAGACATAATATTTTTACGGAATTTCCATGGCTTTCCAGTGTATTCACTAAAGTCACCAAGATATTGAATCATTTCACCATTTTCATTCTCAACATACATTTCAGTTTTTTGTAAGTTTCTTAGTGTAGTAAAAGTTGAGAAAATATTTTTAAAGGCTGCATTCGGAGAAATAACCATTCGACTTTTGTTAAATGTTCTAGTTTTCGGATCATAACCTAGTGGGAATGTTCCTTCTGAACCTGGTTCATCATTCCAAAGAGTTGTATAACCCAAGAAAGCATCTTTATCCCATGCCACAGGGTCAATATTATGTGGTTGATCCCATTTTCCGTAGTAGCCCATATATGGTACAGAAATTGGAACAGCTAAATCAGCGTTTTGACCTGTGGGAACTAGTCGTACATATCCCTCAACAAAAATTCCTTTCTTTAAATTAGAAGGTAATTCAACTTGAATATCGAGATTCTTGTTTTGTCCTGATTTAATTTTTAATATATTTCCTTGTGAGTTAGATACTTTTTCTCCATTCACAGAAGCTATAGCACCTTGTATTCGCTCACTTTTTAATGTTAAATACTCTTTTGAATCCAATGTACCATCATTGTCTAAGTCAAATTCTTTCGTTTCTTTACCGTCTGTTAGTACATCTACATAAACTTTGTATTCAAAATCTTCTTTATCTTTTCCTTTTACTTTATAGTTTTGAAGTCCCTCTAAATTCAATTTAAAGTTGACTTTATTGCTATTAATCTCTTTTAATGCAACTGATCCTGCTTGTTCTAGAGGAGTTTTTTCTCTTGTTACGAGTACAGGTGTTTTAATTGCATTTTGTATTTGCATCAATCCAGACCCTTGAATTCGTGGAGAGTAAGGAGCTTCAGTAATTGTCCGTGGATCTTGTATAATTTTAGATGTGTTCATTAAAGCAATTTTAGCTTTTAAAGCTGTTTCCTTTGAATGTGCTAAACCTTTTTCATATAAGGATTGTAATATAAGTGCAGATCCACCTGCTACATGTGGCGTCGCCATTGATGTTCCACTCATAATCTCATACTCATTTCCTGGAACAGTTGAATAAATATTACCGCCTGGTGCTGATAACTCAGGTTTAAAGTCTAATGTATGTGGTGTTCCATAAGATGAGAAATATGACATTGTATCTTTACTTGGATTATCAATATAAATTCCTTTTGATAATTTCATTCTAACTATATTTCCGCTTGTTAACTTAGAAATTAACGAATTACCGATTGCTTTGCCTGTTGTTGCCGCTGGAGTATAATAAGGACTAAAGTTGGTAATTGGATAGTCAACATCTGTATTCGATGGTACTAAAATAACAGCTTTAGCACCTTTCCTACTTGCTTCGTATTGAATATAACTGTATGATCCATATATTTGGTTTGGTTTAGCAATAATAATTTTACCTGTGACATCTTTATTATTAAAATCTTCAGTTCTACCTTCACCTACATAAATCATCTCGTAACTTTCAAATGGAGATAATACTTTAGAAAGCTTTAAGTTAAATTGAGTTTGATCTTGATATGGAAGCTGAAGTCCATTTTCTTCTACAAGGGTGCTCACATGTATTTTCGAATTTTCATATGAAGCAACAGAAATTGCATATGGACTTACACCTGGTTCACTCACTGTACCAATATCTGGATTTTCGGCATAAGGTTGTAAAGAAGATTGTATTAGATCATTTTTAGTGCTGTAAGCAGAGTTCCCACCAGCAACTACTACAAGTGTGCCATGTTCTGTTGCTACGTGGATTGCCTTCTGAATCGGATCGTTGTCCTCACCAACAAATCCAGCATCAGTTCCTAAACTCATGTTAATAACATCTGCTCCCATTGTTACTGCGTGCTCAATACCAGCGATAATGTCATCCTCATAAGCTCCTTCGCCATTATCAGAAAACACTTTTTCAGCTAAAAGTTGCACACCCGGTGCAATTCCTTGTACGCTATCATTTGATTCGTCACCATTTGCTCCTACTATACCTGCTACATGTGTACCGTGAGGGCTTCCATATTGACCATGAGGTATTACATTAGTATCATCATCCGCCCAATCATAACCAGTAGGTACTTTGTCACTGTACCATTTCTCATTTACTTCAGTTTCAGCTAACTTATTTTGGATATTTGATTCTGTCCATTTTTCCTTTTTTTTACCTTTTTCAGTAAGTGTCATATCTTTATGAGTATAATCAATTCCGGAATCTATAACCCCGACTAGTAACCCTTCACCTTTATAACCATATTGCTGCCATACATTTTGAGCTTGTACCAATTCTTTACTTGCACCCATTGATGGTTCAAAAGTTCTTGCAATATGTACATTTGCAACCCCAGGTGTTTTTTGTATTTCTTTAAAATTACGAAATTCTGTTTCAACACTAAACCCATTAAAGCTTTCAAAGAAACGATTTTTTACCTTGGAAGCTGAACTTTGCTTTGAAATTTTTGCTATAACGTCATCTTGCTTTTGCTTTTGTTGCTTCTTTTTTACTTTAGGAGAAATATCTATAGATTCTGGTTGTTCTACTTCAACTATTACCCGTACTTGTTCATTTGGGTTATAAGCTTTAACAATACCATTTTCACTTAAATCCTTATAACCTAGTTCATCTACTTGATCTTCATTTAAATGTTTCTCTTCATCTAAGAAAATTTTTTGACCTTGTTTTACAATGTCCTCAATACTTGGAGCTGGAACCGTGTTACTTTCTGTTTCTTCTGCAAGACCCGTTGACGTAAATAACATTGCTGCTAAAGTTGCAGTAGTAATTACTTTGTAGGGAAAACCTTTTTTCTTCCTCATCATCCACTTTCCTCCTACTTAACTCATCTTGACATTTGACCTAAAACAAGAGCATCTTTAGTAAAATTACTTCAACAGTTAAAACAGCAGTTCCAAGATTGTATTGTACATATGTAGACCCTGCTTTCACTGCATTTAACACTCACTAGAAACTGTTACAACTTTCTATTCTAGTGAAGTCCATTTTTCCTTCTGCTGTATCATCAGCTTCGGAACTATCCTTATACTGTGTTTCAACCTTTAAATTGTAGAGCGAGACTGGTGCTTCACTTGGGTGGGTTCTTTGTTGTATTTAGTGACTTTTTAATTGAGGCAAAAACCTAACTACTAAATAGAAGAAATGAATAAGGTTAGAACGAGTACTAAGAAAGTAATTCGTATTGTCATCTTTGTCTCGTTTGTTAACCTCCATATTACTTTTGTATTGATCCAACCTGTAATATTGAATCGTGTTTCAAATCCTCCTTTTCGTAATATTGTAAGACTAAACTTAATGTTATAAGTATTCAGAATAATAAACAATAC
>NZ_JBALMS010000184.1:0-1805 GCF_036962205.1 Bacillus sp. JJ664
CAACAATAAAGTAAACTAAAAAAATGAAAAGGATAACGATAAAAAATAACATACTTGAAACATCACTCTTTCTTTAACCAAATAAAATATCTAATATAGTTGAAAGCTCACCACGCGTCTTTCCTTCTAAAATAGTAGGATTATACACTTCTACAAAACCACAGTTTAAACAAGAGACAAATAAATAATGATTATAGTCAATATCAAATAATTTACTTAGGCCAGCCCCAGACATTGATACTTCTTTTATTTTAGCATTTGTTTGTTGACACTTTGAACATACAAACTTATCTTTAATCATTTGTCCCGCATTAGACATACAAAAACCCCTCTACCTGAAATTTTTGAACTCAAAAAATTAGAATTTTTTGGAAATTAATTTTAACATAAATCAAGTAAATTTCACAAATCCCTATTTCATGATAAAATTAATAAAAATGATTGATGATTACGGTAGGTGGAACAAAATGGCGAAAAAAAGAAAAACACAACAAACGCAGCAACCTTCTTATGAGCAAAAAGAAAAAAACACATTAGGCTCATTAATGAATGAAGAATTACTTCAAAAATTAAAAGCTACGAAAAAACAATTACAAGATCAAGAAGTAAAACAAAAAGAAGAAGAAGAAGCTAGAATTCGCGAAGAAAAAAGATTAAAAGAAAAGAATAAATCTTTCGAAGAACTATTAAATGAAAGTAATGTATCTTGGAAAGATTTTAAATAAATAACGGATTTTAGTGAGGAGATTGAGAGTCTCTGCTAAATAAATTAGTGACCTTTAATGCATTGCATTAGAGGTTTTTATTTTTTCTTGAGGTCACTAAAAATTAGAATTGCTAATTTGAATAAGAAGGAAATGGAGATTTTATCCAGAATATTTGTGTTGATAACGATAATAGACTCTTTTAAAAGCTTCAAGACAGGAGAATTTACATGGAAATAGGAGATAAACAAAGAGAAATTCAATCGAAATATAGAAAAACAATGAACAAAAAGAAAGAAGAACCAGACAAAAATGGTGTTTTTTTTATCATCGTATTGATGTTATTTTTTGTATTCAATTTGCTATTCAAAAGCTTTTAAGTGTAAAAAGAACATATGATTTAAAGTTAATTAAAATTAGGCATATATCAATTAATATAATAACGGATGCGTTTGAATAAAAATATCGACTTTTGGTCGATATTTTTTATTTTGCTACCTGTTTGTAAAGATCAAAAACAAATATAATTGTAGTTACAGAATTATATAGACAATAAGTAGAATAAGGGGACGAAATTATGGTTAGAAACATTAATCTGTTTACAATGTTAACCGTGATTGTAATAGCTATATATGGATATTTTATTGGTGTACTTCTAAAATTACTGCCATTTCTAGCATTTATGCTAGCAGTAGTCATTTTCTTAAATGGTATTCAAAGAAACCATATAAGGAAAAGTTTATTTATTATTTCAGTGAGCCTTTTTCTAATATCAATATTAAGAATCCTATCTTATTAAAGTATTCTTAAAATTTTAAAGTGGTATTGTAAACAAAATCAAAAACTACATAAAGGATACTTAAATGAAAAAGAATTATATATTATCAATTATGAACAACATTCTAACATGTATTTTAGCTATTGTTACTTCCATTTTTATCATTTTTGTAACTGAGGACGTTAGCAAAGATGGTAGTCAATTACTTGTCGCGGTTGTATTTTTTCTTGTTTACGTTGCTGTAGTAGTTCCTATTACATTAGTAATTGATTCAATTGTAAAAATAATGCCGGAACAGAAAAGACTATATACATATATAATCC
>NZ_JBALMS010000185.1:0-2025 GCF_036962205.1 Bacillus sp. JJ664
GTTTTCAAAGTTCACTTTGTCGCCTTCAGAAGCGACTTAAACATCATAACATCTTATCGACATTTGTGTCAACAATTATTTAATCTGTTTTTTGTTGTCCAAGTTGTTTCGTTGTGACAACATAAATAAATATACCACCTCGTCCAATACATTGCAAGCTTTTATTTACATTAATTTAATAAAACCAGAAATACTTAATGAATTAATTAGTTATTTATACAAATAGGTAAAAGTACAAGCATAAGCTATTCCTTCTCCATAGATTAGTACAAGAAAGGAGGAATTGTTATGCAAAGTAATGAAGCCCGTCAATTATGTAATAATTATAGAGGGCAGGTTGTACGCATTTACGATAAATCTGGAAATGAGCATTATGGTAGAATTAGTAAAGTTAGTGATGATCGAGTGTGGATCGAACCAATAGATCATCAACGTCAAAACTCTAATTACTCAAACAATAGATCATCTAATTCATCAAATCGCAATAGAAATGACTTTAACAGAGAACGTTCAAACAGAAATTACTCGAACAGAGATTACTCAAATAGAAACTATTCAAACAGAAATAACTCAAATAGAGATTATTCAAACAGAAACTATTCAAACAGAAATAACTCAAATATGGATTACTCAAATAGAAACTACCGTCAAGATCAAAGATATAATAATAACTTTCGTGAGAGAGAAAATTTCGGATGTGGATTCTTCGGTTGTGGTTTTGGAGTATCCATAGCTATAGGCTTTATCGCGGGTATCGCCCTTGCTGCGTTATTCTTTTTTTAGAATGAAAATAAATATATTATTTAACCGAAAAGACCCCTTTTGGTCTTTTCTTTTTTCTGCGCTTTCATAGTTATTTTATTAACTTCAATTTTGTATTCAGCAAAAATAAGAGTCACACTTCATAAATAAGCAACTTAATCCTTAAATTAAATATTTAATGAAAATAGAAAGCAAAGATAAGTTTTGATCAACTTATCTTTGCTTTCTACATAAAAACACCCTATATCCTAATACATCTTTATAACGTAGTATTAATTTTTGAAATTTGTGTAGTAATTCAATACCTTCAGCTGGCAATTTATCAAAAGGTAATGATGCCATTGGTTTTGTAGTAGTGTTTACAATTGTTTCGCCTCGGATAATTTTATATTCACCAAATCCTGCTTTGATTAAAGAATGTTCCCATTCTTTTACTGTTCTTGTTTTTGAAATTCCGTAAACGTCTTGTATATCTCTTTGTTCTCTTAATGTTAAAGGTTTCTCTGTTGTCATTTCAATCGCTAGAAGATATCCACCTTTTTTTAATACTCTTGCATATTCACTTAATGATTTATCTACATTTGTAAAGCTAGTTACTGACTCAGAAATAATAAAATCGTATACATTTTCTTGAAAAGGCAGTTTCTCTGCACTTGCTTGGAATAAATTAATCGGTATCTTTTTTTTATTAAAACGTTTTTTAGCTTTGATTAACATACGATCGTTAATATCAATCGTATCAATTGAACATTTATATTTTTCATATAAATATAGTGCTGTTTTGCCAGAACCACAACCAACTTCTAACACAGAACTATTTGATGTAATCTGCAAAAATTTCACCATTTCTTTCGTTAAATCAAATCCACCTGGATGTGCATCCTCAATTCCTAATGTGGCGATTAAGTCTATATAGTTAAATTTACCCACATTGGACCCCCTAACTTTTTATGTTAGATTAGTTTATTCACCAATTACATCTTTGGTTTAAAATCTAAATACAAATTGTAAGAGAGTTACTTAGCAAAAAGCTGCAGGTGGTTGAAGCTTCTAAATATTTTTTCTTCTATTAATATTAATTCTTTATTATTAATACTTTTATATTAGATGATTATATGCGATTTCAATAAAATACTTCTAAGGTCAATATTTACTCTTAAGCAAATTTTCTTCGAAAATGAAGTGTTTAAAGAATTTTTATCAATTATTTAAACTATTTTATAAACACAAAAAAACATCAGCTTTATAGCTGATGTTTTTCAT
>NZ_JBALMS010000186.1:0-3914 GCF_036962205.1 Bacillus sp. JJ664
CCACGGAAAGGGAGCATCCTGGAGTTGTAATCAACTAAGGTATTCTAATAACATAGCAACAAAAATAGGCGAACTCTTACTTTACAAAATCGTACTATATAGTACATGAGTCTAGTAAATGGAGGAGAAGAATGTATGCACCCTTTTTGGAATCATTACCCGCAATATCCTAATAGACATGATCATACTCAGATGGAAAATCATAATTACAATCACCAGATGATGCAATCAATCACAAATCTTGAAAATCAAATACAGAACCTTGTTAAGGCAATTGAAGCCAATAATGAATTGCTTCGGTCAATTGAACAGAAACAAAACCAAGTTATTACAAGTGGTGGCGGTTCTGTTATTGTAAGAATGTAAAAATTGGATACCTCTATTGCTAGATACAAAAAACTTTAGTTTTTTACTTTACCTACAAACAATAAGGACTTCATCTAAAAGATGAAGTCCTTTTCCTATTACTCTAAAAAAGTAATATATCTTAAGAATTTACTAATACTGCTTTAAATTCTTCAGTTAATAATGGTAATACTTCAAACAAGTCTCCTACGATTCCATAGTCTGCAACTTTGAAGATATTTGCTTCAGGGTCTTTATTAATCGCAACAATTACTTTAGAGTTTGACATACCAGCTAAATGTTGGATTGCGCCAGAGATACCACATGCAATATATAAATCTGGTGTTACAACTTTACCAGTTTGACCAATTTGAAGTGAGTAATCACAGTAATTAGCATCACATGCACCGCGTGATGCACCAACAGCTGCACCTAATACTGTAGCTAATTCTTTTAATGGATTAAAGCCGTCTTCGCTTTTAACTCCACGTCCACCTGCAACAATAATTTTAGCTTCTGAAAGATCTACTCCTTCACTTGCCTTACGTACTACGTCTTTTACGATTGAACGTAAGTCTTTAATTTCTACAGATAGTGATGCAACGTCTCCACTACGTGCAGCATCTTTTTCTAATGGAGCAATATTATTTGGACGAATAGTCGCAAAAATGAATGGATCTACCATTACTTTTTTCTCGAAAGCTTTTCCAGAGTAAATTGGACGAGTGAATACAATATTTCCACCTGCTACTTCGATCGCAGTTACGTCAGAGATTAATCCACTTTGCAAGCGAGCTGCAAGTTTAGGAGATAAATCTTTACCTAAAGCAGTATGACCTATTACTAGTCCGTCCGGTTTTTCTTGGTCAACTACTGCAAGTAATGCTTGAGAATATCCATCAGATGTATATGAAGCTAATTTTTCATCTTCAATTACAACCGCACGATCTGCACCAAATTGAATCATTTCACTAGCTAACGCATTTACTGATTGACCAACTAATACAGCAACTACTTCTCCGCCTTCAGCAATTGTCTTAGCCGTACTGATTGCCTCGAATGATACATTACGTAATGACCCTTCACGAACTTCGCCTAATACTAATACTTTACGTGACATGTTATTTCCCTCCAAAATTTTCTATTACTCTATTATTTAATTATATTCATTATTAGATTAAATTACTTTTGCTTCAGAACGTAATAATGATACTAATTCTTTTACTTGGTCTTGTAAGTCACCTGATAACACTTTACCAGCTTCTTTTTTCGCAGGTAGGTAAATTTCGATTGTTTTCGTTTTCGCTTGAACATCATCTTCTTCTAAATCTAAATCATCTAATTCAAGTTCATCTAAAGGTTTCTTTTTCGCTTTCATAATACCAGGTAATGAAGGGTATCTAGGTTCATTTAAACCTTGTTGAGCAGTAATTAGTAATGGTAGAGACGTTTCAATAATTTCTGTATCTCCTTCAACATCACGCTCAATTTTTGCAGTTGTGCCACTAATTTCAAGCTTAGTAATTGTTGTCACGTACGGAATATTTAATAATTCAGCGACGCGAGGACCTACTTGACCAGTACCACCGTCAATTGCAACATTACCCGCTAGAATAATAGAAGGATCTTTATCTTCTAAATACTTAGCTAGAAGTGTAGATGTTGTAAATTGGTCAGCGCTTTCAATATCATCTTCAACATTAATTAAAACAGCTTTATCAGCTCCCATTGCTAATGCAGTACGAAGTTCTTTTTCACTGTCTTCATTGCCAATCGTAACAACTGTTACTTCACCGCCATGTGTATCACGGATTTGAATCGCTTCTTCTACTGCATACTCATCGTATGGATTTATAATAAATTCAGCGCCATCTTCTTGAATAGCACCATTTGAAATCGTAATTTTTTCTTCAGTGTCAAATGTTCTTTTTAATAGTACATAAATATTCATCTTTAAACCCTCCTAGGAAATGTTAACTACATCTATTTTTTAAAATAGTAAACTACTTATTTATGAAACACAGGTTTTCTTTTTTCTAAAAATGCACTAATTCCTTCTTTTGCACCTTCAGATGTAAAAATATCTCCAAATAATCTAGATTCTTCTTCAACGCCCTCATGATATGAAGTAGTTCTTGTAGAAGATAGTAGCTGTAGTACATATTCAATTGATTGTTTACTTTTATGTGCAATTTTTAACGCTAATGAAGTTGTTTCTTCTAATAATTTTTCTTCAGGGACTACAATTGTAGCTAGACCATATTTACCAGCTTCAACACCAGAAATTGGTTCTGCTGTCGCCATCATTAATAAGGCTTTATCTCTACCTACATATCTTGGTAATCGTTGTGTACCTGCAAACCCTGGAATAATTCCTAAGTTTAATTCAGGTAATCCTAGCTTTGCATTCTCCGCTACTACTCGAATATGACAGCTCATTGCAAATTCAAGTCCTCCACCTAAAGCAGCACCATGAATTGCGGCAATGACCGGTTTAGCATAATTTTCAACACGCTCAAATACTAGCTGGCCTTTCCTTGCAACTGCTGCTGCATCATCGGCGCTTTTAAATGAGGTAAATTCTTTAATATCAGCTCCTGCAGAAAAAAATCTGCCTTCACCATGGAATACTAGTACTCGTACATCATCATTTTTTTCTAATTCTTCTAGATGCTGTACCATTTCTGCAAAAACCACAGAAGACATTGCATTTGCTGGTGGATTTTGAATTGTTATAAATGCAACACCATTAGATACTGAACATTGAAGTAAGCCCACAACTTTTCCTCCCTATTGTCCTAAAGTACTAGAACGTTCTTTTTGATATCCGCATCCTCTTATTAACAATTGGTGAACTTTCTCGGCATTTGCCTCCAAATCCTGTTTTTGGCCAGTCATTACCCAATGAGTCATCACTTCGTCTATCGTGCCAAAAATCATTTTTCTAGCCATTCGAATATCTAGATTTTCATCAAACAAGCCTTCTTTAACACCTTCGATTAAGATTGAATCAATAATGTGTAAATACTCTTTAAGTACTTCATTAATTTTCACACGAAGATCAAGATTGGTTTGCCTTACTTCTAATTGCATTACGATGGCTAAATTTAAATCATTCGACATTTCACGAAAATGTGTTTTCACCAACGTTAATAACTTCGATACTGCGTCGCGATTACCTGCAATTTCTTCACGAATTTTTTCAGCAAAGACACCCATTTTTTCTTCAAACAATGTAATTAATATTGATTCTTTATTTTTAAAATATAAATAGATGGTTCCGTCAGCTACTCCTGCTTTTTTCGCAATCTTAGAAACTTGTGCTTGATGGTAACCGTTTTCAGCAATCACCACTACAGCAGCATCTATTATTTGTTTAAATTTTGGTTTATCTCTTTTCATTTTGTTTACTCCTTTGTACAGTGAATGAATAATCATTCATATTTTCATAATACTAACTTATCAGAAAATTGTCAATTATCCTTTAATAATTTTTATCATTTACTTGAATGAAGATTTACCATCCGTTTACCTTCAAATCTTTACTAAATTCTAAAAATTTCCATACA